>JAFOIR010000026.1 GCA_017420625.1 Bacillota bacterium | reverse complement strand
GTGGAATATGCAGCCGCCCATCTGGGTGTAAACCTGATCGTCATGCTGGGACATACGAACTGCGGAGCAGTCGGCGCGGCACTTGCTGGAGAAGCGGAGGGCTTTATCCGATATATCGTGGAAGATATTCAGGAAGCGATCGGTGAGGAAAAGGATCCTCTGCGGGCAAGCGAGCTGAACGTCCTTCATGGAGTGAAGCAGCTGAAGGAAGCATTCGGTGCGCACCCGGAGATACCGGATGTGGAGATCGCTGGTGCAATGTACGATATCCGGACCGGTGAAGTCCGATGGCTTGAGACCTGAGAAATACGGAGGAATTCATGAAAGATATGAACGCACTGGAAGCGATCCGGACAAGGAGAAGTACCCGGGTGATGAAGGACGAAATGCCGCCGAAAGAACTGATTGAGCAGGTGATCGAAATGGGACGCCTGGCGCCGAGCGGGGGCAATAATCAGACAACCCATATAATCGTGATCACAAACAAAGAAGTCATGGCACATCTGGCTCAGCTTGCGGAAGAAGCTTTCGCCGCAATGGAAGACAGTCCCAAGCTCTATAAGTCTCTTCGTAATTCAATCGCTGCCTCGAAACGAGGCGGATATGTTTTTCACCGGAATGCACCGGTTCTGATTGTAACCGCCAACCGGAAAGAATACGGGAACGCCATGGCTGACAGTTCCTGCGCACTGGAGAACATGATGATCGCCGCGAATGCCCTGGATCTTGGCTCCTGCTGGGTCAACCAGCTGCACTGGCTGGACGAGAATCCCAAAATCCGGGAATACCTGCAGCAGTATGGCTTGTCGGATGAAGAGACGATTACCGGCGGACTGATCCTGGGATATGGCATAGACGGTTTGCCGGTTAGAACGGAGCTTCCGCATCCCGGTAATCCGGTGACATGGGTGGAATAGATCGTGCTGACACTTTACGAACCCAGGTTGGAAGATCTATGGTTTCGCCAGATGATGTTGGAAGATGAAGAGACGATGTCCTACAACCATGCCTGGGGTGGAACGATCCCATGGCCAAAAGAGCGATGGCAAGCTTGGTATGATGAGTGGATCATTCATCATCAAAGCAGGAGATTCTATCGATATCTGCAGGATGAGACCGGTGCATTCATCGGAGAGATCGCTTACCATTATGATGATGAGATCAGCGGATATATCGCGGATATCATTGTATATGCAAAATATCGCGGAAAAGGATACGGCAGTCAGGGACTGGATCTGCTCCTGACTGCCGTGAAGGAAAACGGAATTCACATTCTCTACGATGATATGGCCATTGATAATCCCGCAAGGAAGCTGTTTTTACAACATGGTTTTTCCGAAGAATACCGGACGGAAGAAATCATCATGCTGAAAAGAGAACTGTAAGGAATTATTCTTTGTTCTCATGATGCCTGAAGGCATCGCCGATCGAGCAGCAGATGATATCTTTCTGAGCGGATACGGTCCGGCAGATCTGGTCAAATTTCGTCCAGCTGCTTTCCCGGGTGCCGAAATCGAATTCGTAGCCATGGGCAAACATCAGGAAGAAGAGATCATCTTCTTCTGGTTCTTTCTGAATGAACTGGTCGATCAGGCGGAAGGTTTTGGGCGATATATGCCAGCAGCTAAGAGGCATGGCCAGTGGATCATCGGGAAACCGGAAAGTTGGGTTCGACATAGCCAGACGGGCATAATGGATTCCAGCTTGCCGGAGAGCATTTTGGCTTTCTTTGGCGCCGGCGCCATAGGGAAAAGCAAACCCGGTCACTTCCTGACCGAACAGTTCTGACAAGGCAGCAGCATCGTCTTTGATCTGATGCAGACGTTCTTCTTCACTGCATCGGGCAAGATTGACATGACTGATCGTGTGGGAAGCGATCTCGAAACCGGCATATACCTCTTTCAATTCATCCTCCGGAATACGGAAATGAGGCACGGAAGGAAGCAGATGATGCTTTTTGGCTTCATACTTTTCGGTGGGCTGTTCGAGCATACCGAGATTACCGATACGTCCGATATAGGTTTTGTCACCGAACAAGCCGGAATTCAGATGGAAAGTGGCACCCATACCATATCGTTTTAATATTCCGATGATTCGTTTGTCCTGCTCCAGCCCGTCGTCGAAACTCCAGGCAAAATACTTTTTATACATGCTTCCTCCATTGTTCTGATTGTGGTAGATGTGTGCGTATATTGTAGCATAATTCTTGTGTAATGGGTAACATAAAAAATCACCGGGACGAATGCGAGGTTCATTCGTCCCGGTGATTTTTCTTGCATGCTGTAGGGTTGTTATGCTTCTGTAAAGATAGGAGTTGAATAATAACGGTCACCGCTGTCCGGAAGAAGAGCAACGATGACTTTGCCCTTGTTTTCCGGCCGCTTGGCCAGGGTGATGGCACCAAAGAGCGCTGCACCGGAGGAGATGCCTACGGAAATACCTTCCTTCTTTGCCAGCAGTCTGGCGGTCGCGAAGGCGTCCTGGCCGGAGGCCTTGAAGATTTCGTCGTATACCTTTGTGTTCAGAACGTCCGGTACAAACCCTGCTCCGATTCCCTGGATCTTGTGAGCCCCGCTTCTTCCTTCCGAAAGGACAGGAGAATCTTCCGGTTCCAGGGCTACGATCTTGATCTCGGGATTTTTTTCTTTCAGGTATTCGCCGGTTCCGGTGACCGTACCGCCGGTACCGACACCTGCAATGAAGATATCGACCTTGCCGTCGGTATCATTCCAGATCTCCGGTCCGGTGGTCTTTTTGTGGATAGCCGGATTAGCCGGGTTGACAAACTGGCCCGGGATAAAGCTGTTCGGAATCTCTTTTGCCAGTTCATCCGCTTTTGCGATGGCACCCTTCATGCCTTTGGAACCTTCTGTCAGTACCAGTTCAGCACCGTAGGCTTTCAGAATGTTGCGGCGTTCGACGCTCATGGTTTCAGGCATCGTCAAGATGATCCGATAGCCTTTGGCAGCTGCGATGGAGGCCAGTCCGATCCCGGTATTGCCGGAGGTGGGCTCGATGATGACGGAACCTTCCTTCAGAAGGCCTTTTTCTTCTGCGTCTTCGATCATCGCTTTGGCGATTCTGTCCTTAACACTGCCGGCGGGGTTGAAGTATTCCAGTTTGACCAGAATGGTGGCTTCCAGTCCGAGTTCTTTTTCGATATTGACAACTTCGACCAGCGGAGTATTGCCGATCAGTCCCAGTGTTCCTTTATAAATGTTAGCCATGGTATTTCTCCTTTTCGTTGTTTTTTGAGTTTTCTCAGATGGCTGCGAAGCCGTTTTCAAGATCTGCGATAATGTCGTCGATATGTTCTGTTCCGATCGAAAGCCGGATGGTGTTGGGACGGATGCCCTGATCGAGCAGTTCTCCCTCGGAAAGCTGGGAGTGGGTCGTGGAAGCCGGATGAATGACCAGGCTCTTGACATCCGCGACATTCGCGAGGAGGGAGAAGATCTTCAGATTGTCGATAAATGCCCAGGCCTCTTTCTGACCGCCTTTGACTTCAAAGGTGAAGATGGAAGCCCCGCCGTTCGGGAAATATCTCTCGTAGAGCGCATGATCCGGATGATCCGGAAGAGAAGGATGATTGACTTTTTCGACTTTCGGATGATTCTTCAGGAATTCAACTACCTTCTTGGTGTTCTCTGCGTGACGCTCCAGGCGAAGGGACAGTGTCTCAACACCCTGCAGAAGCAGAAACGCATTGAACGGGGAAATACAGGCGCCGGTATCGCGAAGCAGGATCGCTCGGATAAAGGTAACGAAAGCGGCCGGGCCTACTACATCGTAGAAGGATACGCCGTGATAACTGGGATTGGGTGCGGCGATGTTCGGATATTTTCCGCTTTTACTCCAATCGAACTTACCGGATTCGACGATGATGCCGCCGAGGGTCGTGCCGTGGCCGCCGATGAACTTGGTAGCGGAGTGGACCACGATATCAGCTCCGTGTTCGATGGGGCGGATCAGGAAAGGTGTACCGAAGGTGTTGTCCACGACGACCGGAAGACCGTATTTGTGAGCGATCTCGCTGATGGCATCAATATCGGGAATGTCACTGTTGGGATTGCCGAGAGTCTCCAGATAGATGGCCCGGGTGTTTTCCTTGATGGCTCCTTCGACTTCACTGAGATTGTGGGCATCGACGAAAGTGGTTTCGATGCCGTACTGGGGAAGCGTGTGAGAGAGAAGATTGAAGCTGCCGCCGTAGATCGTCTTCTGAGCGACGATGTGTCCGCCGTTTGCGGCCAGCGCTTCGATCGTGTAGGTGATAGCGGCGGCTCCGGAGGAAAGGGCCAGCGCAGCACTTCCACCTTCCAGGGCTGCCAGTCGTTTTTCCAGTACGTCCTGGGTAGAGTTAGTCAGACGACCGTAGATGTTGCCGGCATCGGCCAGACCGAAGCGATCAGCTGCATGCTGGCTGTTATGAAACACATAGGAAGTTGTCTGATAAATCGGGACAGCGCGGGAATCGGTTGCCGGATCGGCCTGTTCTTGTCCTACGTGAAGCTGCAGGGTTTCAAATTTGTATTCACTCATGATGTTTTTCCTTTTCTTCATTTTAGATTTTGTT
>JAFOIR010000242.1 GCA_017420625.1 Bacillota bacterium | reverse complement strand
GCACGCTGATCAGCCGGCGTATAGGCACGAAGACCGTGCTGGATCTTGTTGCCGAGCTGAGCCAGGACGGAGTCCGGAATATCTTTCGGATTCTGGGTGCAGAAGTAAACGCCTACACCTTTGGAACGGATCAGTTTGACCATCTGTTCGATCTTGTCGAGCAGAGTCTTGGTAGCGCCTTTGAACAGCAGGTGGGCTTCATCGAAGAAGAAGACCATCTTGGGTTTGGCCTGATCACCGACTTCCGGCAGGACCTCAAAGAGCTCCGCCAGCAGCCACAGCAGGAAGGTGGAGTACAGACGGCCGTTGTTGATCAGGCTCTCGGAATCGAGTACGTTGATCATGCCTTTGCCGCCTTCGCCAAGGGTCAGCCAGTCAGCAACATTCAGTGCAGGCTCACCGAAGAAGACATCGCCGCCTTCGGTCTCGAGGGCGACCAGTGCACGCATGATGGCGCCGACGGAAGCAGAGGATACACGGCCGTAATCTGCCGCGAATTCCGCTGCATGCTCGTTGACGTAGTTCAGCATGGATTTGAGGTCTTTGGTATCGATCAGCAGAAGGTTTTTGTCATCTGCAATTTTGTAGACGATGGAAAGAATGTCTCTCTGCAGATCATTCAGATCCAGGATACGGCTCATCAGCAGCGGGCCGATCTCGGAGACGGTGGAACGAAGCTGAATGCCCTTGGTTCCGTAGATATCCCAAAGTGTCACCGGGAATCCTTCATAGGTGAAACCATGCTCTGCAAGGCCGAAACGCTCGATTCTTGCCTGCATATCTTCCGAGTCTTTGCCGGGTGCCATGATGGAGGCGATATCGCCTTTGACATCTGCCATGAAAACAGGAACACCCATGGCGCTGAAGGACTCAGCCATAACCTTCAGGGTGACTGTCTTACCGGTACCGGTCGCACCGGCGACCAGGCCGTGACGGTTCGCCATTTTGGGAAGCAGGGATAAGGGCTCGCCGTATTCGTTGTTGCCAATCCAGATCATACCATCTCTTACCATGGAATTTCCTCCTGATATATATAGATATTTATTCACGAACATTTTACAAAATTATAGCATAGAGAACGGTGCAAATGCAATAAAAACGTGCTATACTTAACGCATGATCTATCAATCTGACGATGAGCGTTTAGCCCTGGCCATCGAGCGTGCCAGGAACAGGTTGCCGGAAGGAATCGGAACGCAGTCCGAGCGTCTGGTCCATGCGGCACTCAAGTATTATTTTGCACCGGATGAAGCCTCGCATGAAGTCAGGATCCGCGGAAAAAGGCCGGATGGAACAAATTACAGTCATGTTGCGGATATTTTCCAGAAGGAGCGCGGCCATATCTACGAGATCCAGACCAGAGGCTTTGAAAGACTGAGACAGAAGCTGGAAGATTTTCTTCATGACTATACGGTGACTGTCGTTTATCCGATCCCGCATATCCGCTATATTTCCTGGGTCGATCCGGAAACAGGAGAGACCAGTGAAAAGCGTAAATCCCCCAAGACAGGACGCACTTCGGATGTACTGCCGGAGATCTATGCGCTGCCGGATGTTATGATGCATCCGAATCTGGAATTTCTTGCTGTTCTGATCGACCTGGAAGAATTCCGGTATCTGGATGGGTGGAGCCGGGATAAAAAGCACGGATCCCACCGGATGGAACGGCTGCCGCTTCGGATCGAGCGGGAAGAGGTCCTGAAAACACCTGAGGATTATCTGTCGCTTCTGCCGGACAGTCTGCCGGATCCGTTTTTCCGTGCGGAGCTGCTAAAAGCTCTGCGTCTTTCCGGCCGCAAGGGAAACAGTGCTGTCAGAGTGCTGGAACGCGCCGGAGTGATCGAACACATCGGTCAGATCGAAAGAAAGTTTATTTATGCCAGAAAGGATATATTGAATGCAAGGTTATAATTGGCTTGACAGACTGGAACGCAAGATCGGCAAAGCTGCGATCCCCAACCTGATGCGGTATGTGATCTTCGGAAGTGCCATCGTCTATGTGATCAGTCTGATGGCTCCGACAGCCGTTTTCTTCCTGAATATGGATCCTGCGCAGGTTCTGAAGGGACAGGTTTGGCGGCTCATCACATTTGTCTTCGTCCCGAGTCTCGGCAATCCGTTTATGACAGCGCTTTCGCTTTTCTGTTATTACTGGATCGGCGGAGCGCTGGAAAGAACATGGGGTACGTTTAAGTTCAACTTTTTCTTCTTTGTGGGTGTGATCGCGATCGATATCGTGCTCTTCATCGCTCATTTTCTGGGTTATTCGCTCACTCTGATGTATCATCAGGCCGGATATCTGTTCCAGTCCATGTTCCTGGCGCTGGCTACAATGTACCCGGATTTTCAGGTTCTGCTGCTGCTGATCATTCCGATGAAATCCAGCTGGATGGGTTATATCAGCGCTGCGCTTCTGATCTATGAATTCATCGTCGGGGCGCTGCCTGTCAAACTGCTTATCCTCGCGTCCATGGCAGGATATCTGATCTTCTTCGGACCGGTTCTTTACCAGCGGGTGATGCGCCGCGTGAAGAAAGATCAGTTCCAGAGAAAGATGAATCCGGGTCAGAGTCAGAATCCCTTTGCAGCCGGACGAAATGCTTCGCAGAATGATTACGGCGCTGCAGGACGATCCGCTTTTAGACCAAATCCGCAGACTCCGCCCCCGCAGAGCAGAACAGCACAATCAAGACCCGCACAGGGCAGCGTGATCACGAATGTTGCTTTTCATCGCTGCACGATCTGCGGCATTACAGAGCTGGACGATCCGAACATGACATTCCGCTATTGCTCACAATGCAACGGCAATTATGAATACTGCGAAAACCACATTCGAAATCATCAGCATATTCAATAGATCAAGGAGGAATCAACAATGGAATTTGGCGGCAAACAGGTCATTACACTTGAAGCAGGCGGCTACACAGCATGGGCACTGCCGGAGGCAGGCGGTCAGCTGATCGGACTAAGCAGAAACGGTATCAAAGCACTCGCTGAACCGAAAACCTGGGAGGACTTTGAAAAAGGCACCACCTCATACGGACTGCCGATTCTGTTCCCTCCGAACCGGATCGACGGCGGAAGATTTGAAGTGGAAGGCAAGGTCTTCCAGTTCCCGCTCAATGAGGCAAAGCGCGGTAATTCGCTGCATGGCTTTCTGCATAAACGGCCCTGGGAGGTCGTGGAGAGCCGCAGTGATTATCTGAAAATGCGTTTCGTCGGCGATGATACCACCGATTTCTTCTCCGTATTCCCGGTCTATTTTGAAGTGATCCAGGAATACAAGCTGGATGAGACGGGTCTTCATCAGACGATCACCGTTAAGAATACCGGCGAAGATCCGCTGCCGCTGGGACTGGGATTCCATTCTGCCTTTGTCGTGGACGAGGACAGCCGGGTGCTGCTTTCCGTAGGCAGAAGAATCGAAGTGAATGATCGGATGCTGCCAAGCGGCGT
>JAFOIR010000025.1 GCA_017420625.1 Bacillota bacterium | reverse complement strand
TTGGCGGATCCATGATCACTACATCGGGTTTCAGATCATGAAAAGTCAGGAATTCTCCGGCATCTCCCTGGTAGAAACGTATATTCCGGATCTTGTTGATCGATGCATTTTTTCTGGCATCCTGGACGGCCTGCTGGTTGAGTTCTATTCCCACCACTTCTCTGGCTTTATCCGAAGCTAGAATTCCAATCGTACCCGTGCCACAGTAAGCATCCAGCACACATTCCGTCCCCCGAAGGTCTGCCAGTTCCAGGGCTTTTTCATAAAGTTTTTCCGCCTGTGGTGGATTGACCTGGAAAAAAGCCCCGGGCGATAGACGGAATCGTTTTCCAAGCAATTCATCATAAATGAAACCAGGACCGAAGATCGTTTGAAACTTGTCGCTCAGTACCATGCTGGTAAAGTTCCCGTTGATATTCTGAACGATCGTCGTGATCTCCGGATGCTGTTTACGAAGTTCTTTGACAAAGTTCTGTTTCCCAGGAAAGAAGGAAGATCCTGTAACAAGGATCACCATGATCTCGCCGGTTTTCTTTCCGATCCGCACCATGACATGCCGCAAAATACCGTTATGACTTTTTTCATCATAAGCCTGCAGTTTGAATTTTTCCATCAGACTGCGGATATCACGGATCAGAAGATCTGCACGCTGATCATCCAGCAGGCATTCATCCACCGGAATCAGCCGATGGCTTGCCTCAGCATAGGTACCGCTGACAAGGTGCCGACTGTCTTTATTTCTGAATGACATCTGGACCTTACACCGATAATGATAAGGATCCGATGCTGTGATCGGACTGATCGGCAGTTCAAACTCCTGAAAGAGTTCACGAACAGAAGCTTCTTTTTTTGCCAGTTGTTCCTCATAAGAAAGGTTCAGATACTGACACCCTCCGCACTTGCCAAAGACCGGACAAACTTCCTTCATTCCTTATCCTCTCTTCTCAGAAAGATTCAGTTTACGAAATAACGGAACAGATCACCGGCATCAACAAATGTAACCTTTATGCCCGGTACCAGATCGCGGACCCAGTCTGCCGCGTATTTCATTCCCAGGGCTTCCCAGTTATAATGGCCAAGTGAGATCATTGCCTTTCCATATCCCAGCTGATTCGCATCCCGGATATAGGAAAGTACGGTCCAGTCGATCGTTTCGCCCGGCAGGATCAGGTCAACGCCCTCTTCCATATCTCCAATGATCTGTACACTATACTCTTTGACTTTTCCGTCTTTGCGTTTCGGGCCGGATGAGTTCATCATGGGATACAGATGTCCAACGATCAGGATCTTTTTCACCGGATCGTCCTCCCGTCCGACATACCGACAGCCATTCATTCCGATACAGTGCATCAGATGATCCGCTGCTTCTTTTACCGTGATTGCCTCTGGAAATTCGATCAGAAAGTGTCCGAAACCACCATAAGGCGGACGGACTGCTTTAGCATATGGCTTCCATCCGGTATATCGAAGAACTCCTTCAAAAATACCGTCCGGCTGATGAAAATGAAGGTGATCATGATCTCGCCAGATCACAATGCCATTGTCGTTCAGAAGCTTGCTTTTCTCCTCATATACCTGATTGGGGAAATCTTCGAACCAGCCAGGTCCATCCTCAGAAGTATAGAAAGTCGGTTCATGTGTGATGATCAGGTTAGCACCAAGACGAATCGCTTCGTGAATAACCTCTATCGTTGGGCAGATGGCTGTAACAATTCCGGTACATTCCACATCCGGATCTCCGCATTTAAAATCGTCACACCCATGATAATCGAATAAAAACGGATGATAAGATAGAATCGCTTCAATTACTTCACGAATTGTCATAGGGACATCCTCCATGCTTAAGTCTCTTCCATCTGGACGATATGGACCCAATCATCGATCCGAAAAATGACGGTCCATTTTCTGTAACTCATCTTATATATACGAGTCGGATCCTGCTGATAGCCGGGTCTTGGATCCAGCGCCAGTACCTCTTCCAGTGCCAGTTTCCCTTCTGTATCCAGTGAAGAAGGAATCGGTGTCTCCCAGACAACCGGAATTCTGTGATCTGCCAGTTTTGCTGCAAAAGCTCCATTGGCATCCGGCACACAGTCCGCATAAGGAAGATAAGGCTTGATATCCAGTATCCGGGTTCCGTCTTTCATATCCCCTCCGGCAACGGTCAGAACCGGACCAAGGGAAGGATCTGTTTCGATGCAGATCAGTTTGACAAGAGTCATCCCGATCCGGTTAGGCCGATTGGGTGAGCGGGATGCAAATACACCGACTCGTTCATTGCCGCCAAGCTTTGGCGGACGGACTGTAGGTGAAAATGACTCATCCGGACTGCCTACAGGCTCAAACTCCCAGAGAAGCCACAAGTGGCTGAATGCTTCGATTCCCCGAAAAGCTTCCGGTATCCGAAATGATTCTTCCATGATGACTTTGGAAAGAAGATCCGGCGCCAGACCGCTCTGTCTGGGAAGGCCGAATTTCTCCGGGAAATCATTTTGAATATACCCAATATATTTCATTTTCATTCATCCCTGACTAAAGAGACGACGACTTCGCAGTGAACAGCTGACGGGAACATATCACAGCAGGTGATCTTTTCGATCCGGTATCCTGCCTCCAGCATGAAGGGAAGATCCCGGACCAGTGAAGTCGGTTTACAGGACACATAGATGAATTGTTTCGGCTGATAAGCAAGCAGTTTCGGCATGGCCTTGGGATGAATGCCATCTCTTGGCGGATCCAGGATGATCAGATCCGGTTTTCCATCCAGTGATTCGACCAGTTTCAGAACATCCCCGGCAATAAATCGGCAGTTGGAAAGGCCATTGCGCTCTGCATTCTCTTTTGCTGCGCTGACTGCCTCTTCCACCAGTTCTATTCCCTGAACACTTTTTGCACCGGCAGCTGCCATGATCTGGGCGATTGTACCGGTACCGCAGTAAAGGTCAAAGATTTCCCTTTGCGATACATCACCGGCAAAATCCCGTACGATCTGATAAAGCACTTCTGCTCCCTTTGTGTTGGTCTGGAAGAAAGAGAAAGGAAAGATCTTGAAAGTGAGTCCCAACAGCTTTTCGATCAGATAATCCTTGCCGTAAAGAAGTTTTACTTCGTCTGCCCGAACAACATCAGCGACTGAGTCGTTGACCGTATGCAGAATACCGCTGATCTGTCCATCCATCGACAGACCAAGCAGAAAATCTTTATATCGTTCGATCAATTCAGGATCTGCTTTTGACGTTGTAACGAGATTAACCAGGATCCGATTTTCAGCAAAGCTTCTTCGAAGCACCAGATGACGAAGGATCCCTTCTTTTGAATAAGAATGATAATAAGGTGTTTTCTCAGCACGGAAAAACGCTTCCGTCTCCCTGACCAGAACCTGCATATCCGGATGAATCAGTCGGCATCCGGGCGTTGAAAGAATATCGTGAAAAGCACCTCGTTTATGTAGTCCCAGCGTCAGTTCTCCGCCCTT
>JAFOIR010000241.1 GCA_017420625.1 Bacillota bacterium | reverse complement strand
CTGCTGGAGCCGGAGATTCCATCGAATACCGGCAATATAGCCAGAACATGTGTCTGCACGGGCAGCCGGCTTCATCTGATCCGGCCGCTCGGTTTTTCACTGTCTGAGAAAAACCTGAAAAGAGCAGGGATGGATTACTGGGATCTGCGTGATTACTGTGTCTACGATGATCTTGAGGATTTTCTCGAGAAAGCTGATCCTGCCAGACTATATCTTGCTACGACAAAAGCAAAACAGACTTATGCCGATGTTCGTTATGAGGCGGACGATTATATTATGTTCGGCAAAGAATCAGCCGGGATTCCGGAAGAATTTCTGAAATACAGAAAGAACGATTGTATCCGTATTCCGATGGGTACACACCTGCGCTCGCTCAATTTATCCAATTCGGTTGCCATTATCCTTTATGAAGCACTGCGTCAGCAGGGTTTTCCTGATATGGAAACACAGGGTGAATTACATCACGAAACATATATCGAATAAGAAAGGAATAGATTCGTGGAAGAACGATCATTACAGAAACTCGAGTTTCACAAGATCAGAGAAATGGTCTCTCTTCGCGCGTCTTCTCAGAAGGCAAAACAAACAGCACTTCAGCTTGAACCTGTTGCCAATATTATTGAGATCAGGCATCTTCAGGACCAGACAGATGAGGCTCTCCGATATATTTATGCGAAAGGAGCGCCTTCTTTTCATGGAATCAAGGATATAAGGGGCAGTGTACATCGGACTGGAATCGGAGCAGCTCTTACAATGGGAGAACTTTTGGATATTGCTGACTGTTTGTATGCTGCAAGCCGGATCAAATCCTATGGCGTAAGAGAAAACAGGATGCAGGGTGAATTTCCTGAACTGGATCCAATGTTTGATGGACTGATTCCTGTAAGAGAACTCGAAGATGAAATCAAACGCTGTATTCTTTCTGAAGAAGAACTGTACGATACGGCAAGCCCTAAGCTTCACAAGATCCGTAAAGAAATAACGATACAGGAACAGCGAATCCAGTCGCAGCTGCAGAATATGCTCCATTCAGAAGCCTATAAAGGGTATCTGCAGGATCAGATCGTGACGATCCGTGGAGGGCGTTATTGCCTCCCGGTAAAAGCAGAATACAAGGCTGCCATGACCGGAATGGTGCATGACCAGTCTTCGAGTGGATCTACACTCTTTATAGAACCGATGGCAGTGGTTCAGATGAATAACCGCATCTCAGAACTGTTATCAGAAGAAAAAGAGGAGATCATTCGGATTCTCCAGGAACTTTCGGGACAGGTACATCTGCATGAAGATAAAATCCTGCTGGACTTTACACTTTTAAGTGATCTGGATTTTATCTTTGCAAAAGCTAAACTGGCCAAGGAAATGAATGCGGTTAAACCGGTTTTTAATGAAGACGGTATCATTGCCATTCGACAGGCCAGACATCCTTTGATTGACAAAAAGAAAGTTGTCCCGATTGACCTGAGACTGGGAAATGAATTCACAACACTTGTGATCACCGGTCCCAATACGGGCGGTAAAACCGTTTCGCTCAAGACACTTGGCCTTTTACAGGTTATGGGCCAAAGTGGTCTGCATATTCCTGCGGCAGAGAATCCATCCCTAACTGTACTGGACCAGGTATTTGCTGATATCGGTGATGAACAGAGCATTGAACAAAGCTTATCTACTTTTTCTTCACATATGGTCAATATCGTTCAGATTCTGAAGGATGTGACCTATCATTCGCTGGTATTGTTTGATGAACTCGGTGCCGGTACAGATCCGACAGAAGGAGCCGCTTTGGCTCAGGCAATTCTGGAATACCTTCGTGAACGGGGGATTCTGACCGCTGCAACTACTCACTACAGTGAACTGAAAATTTACGCCCTTTCGACTGATCGTGTTGAAAATGCAAGCTGTGAGTTCAATATAGAAACACTAATGCCAACCTACAGGCTGATCATTGGTCTTCCAGGCAAAAGTAATGCGTTTGCCATCTCTCGTCGACTTGGTCTTTCTGAAGATATTATTCAAAAGTCGGGAGATCTTCTGGAGAGCAATGATATCCAGTTCGAAGATATGATCAGTGATCTTGAATCCAAGAGAAAACAGATCGAAACAGAAAAAATGGAGATCGATCGGCTGAATCTGGAGATCAAAGAACTTCGAAAAGAACAGCAGAAACAAAAGGACGAACTGGATCGAAAAACCAAACAGATGATGGAGAATGCAAAAGAGAAAGCCAAAGCCATTATTGATCAGGCTAAAGCGGAGGCAGACCATGCGATCTCCAAAGTCAATAAGGCGCTTCGTCAAGGCGGTTCTGTCGATATGAAATCATTGGAGGAAGAAAGAAGAAAACTGCGTGAACGCTCCAATGATCTGACACCGGATCTTTTCCGTTCAGAAGAACCCAAAACAGGATTTGACAAATCGGAACTGATTCCCGGTACCAAGATCAGGGTTGCCGGTTTTGATCAGCCTTTTTCCGTACTTTCTGCACCAGACAGCAAAGGCATGATCCGGGCACAGGCAGGCATTTTGAAAATGCAGGTCAAACTCGACGATATTCTCGGGGTGATCAGTGATGTACCGACCGGAAGATCCAAGGGAAAGATCGAACGAACAACTGACAGTTCCACTGCCAGTAAATCTGCGTCAGTTCGTATCGAATGTGATCTTCGCGGAATGATGACAGATGAAGGTATTGCCGTTCTGGATAAATATCTGGATGATGCAACCCTGGCAGGAATTCCAACTGTTCGCATTATTCACGGAAAAGGAACCGGTGCGATGCGTAAAGCAGTTCAGCAGTATCTGAAGAGATGTTCTTATGTCAAATCCTATCGTCTCGGCAATATGGGCGAGGGAGACAGCGGTGTTACCGTTGCTGAACTGAAGAACAGATCCGACCAATAATAGATAACAGGAGTACGAATCATGAGTACCAAACAAAGAATTCTGATTGCAGATGATGATGCCAATATTGCTGAACTCGTCGCTTTATATCTGACAAAAGAAGGATATGATACACAGAAGGCAAGAGACGGAAGAGAAGCGCTTTCTATGTTTCGTTCCTATTCTCCGGATCTGATCATTCTTGATATCATGATGCCGGAAATGGATGGATATGAGGTATGCCGTGAAGTCAGAAAAACAAGCCGTACACCCATCATTATGCTGACTGCCAAGGGAGAAACTTTTGATAAAGTCCTGGGCCTGGAACTCGGTGCTGACGACTATATGGTAAAGCCGTTCGACACCAAGGAGCTGGTTGCTCGTGTCAAAGCGGTTCTGCGCCGCCTTGATGCAAAGGAAGATACCGGGAAAAAGATCATTCTCGACCAGCTCTCCATCAATATGGCCAATTATTCTGTGACCTATCGCGATGAAAGTATCGATATGCCGCCAAAGGAGCTTGAGCTTCTGTATTATCTGGCTTCCCATCCCAATCAGGTTTTCACGAGAGAACAACTGCTGAATCAGATTTGGGGTTACGAATATTACGGAGATACCCGTACGGTCGATGTTCACATCAAGAGAATCCGTGAGAAACTCGGATCGGATGATGATCATCCTTCCTGGAGCATCAAAACGGTATGGGGCGTTGGATATAAACTGGAAACCAAATGAACATGCAGGAAATACCGGAAGGCGGGAAACGCTTTCTTTCGATCAAGGTAAAGTTTTTCGGTATCTACGTGATTCTTCTGCTGACAATCCTTGTTCTGATCTCTTCCGTTCTGCCAAAGATCTTTACACAGTATTTTGTGAAAGAGAAAACAGATGAACTGGAGAATATGCACCAGTTGATTGCCGAAGTGCTGGAAAATGAAGATTTTCTTCAATCGCCTGAAGCTTTTCGTGTGTTGGAAACAGCGGCTCAGTCATCTCAGATCTGTATCTGGGTCTGCACACCGACAGATGAAAACCTGACTTACATCTCTGTATTCGGATCAAATCCGGCTACACAGAGCGAGACGATTGATTTCAGTTCTTTTACCAACAGTGAAAAACAGATGGTAAAAAGTGTGCTGGATGGCGGATCACTGAAAAATGTGATCAGTGCATTTCCTTCCGCATTCAGTGGGAATACTATATCGATTGGCTATCCGCAAGTTTACCTTCAGACATCTCAGGTCAGGATCGGAGGGTCTTTGCAGTCCGTCGGTGTACAGAAGAACGGTGCAGTTTTTCTTCACATTTCCATGGAAGGGATATCCTTTGCTAGCAGAAGACTTCTGATGATCGTTCTGGCAATTATGTTTCTGATTGTTCTTGCATCGGTTTTGATGACGTCAGTCATGGGCAATAACATATTAATTCCTGTTCAGGAGATGAAAGACTCGGCTGCTGCAATATCAAAAGGAGATTTCTCGCGGGAAGTACAGGTTACAGCCAACGATGAGATCGGCCAGCTTTCACAGGCTTTCAATCAGATGACTCGTGATCTGTCGCAGGTAGAAACACTGCAAAAAGACTTCATTGCGAATATTTCCCATGATTTCCGTTCTCCATTAACTTCCATTAAAGGCTATGTGGAGGCTATGCTGGACGGTACGATTCCACAGGATTCCTATGATAAATATCTGCAGATCGTACTGGATGAAGCCAATCGTCTGACTAAGATGACCAACAATGTACTCGATCTGACAAAAATGGAGAATGGTCAGATCGAATTGAATCGACGTTCATTTGATATCAATGAGTTGATCGTCGGACTGGCACTTAGTTTTGAACAGAGAGTTGAAGATAAAAAGATACAGATTCAGTTTCAGTTTATACAGGAAAAACTATTTGTCTATGCTGACTTCGATCAGATTCAGCGCGTCATTTATAATCTGCTGGATAATGCATTAAAGTTTACGGATGAAGGGGATTCCATTACAGTTGAAACAAGTATCATCGGGAAAAAGGCGCATATCAGTGTAGAGGATACAGGCTGCGGAATTGAGGAAAATGCGCTTCCACATGTTTTTGACCGATTTAATAAAGGGGATAAATCACGTGGAAAGAATAAACTGGGAACGGGTCTTGGTCTTGCGATTGCAAAACAGATCATAGTCAATCATGGAGAAGATATATCTGTTACTTCTCATCTGGGAGAGGGAACCAAGTTTTCCTTCACCCTGCCGTTGGGCACCGATCAGCGATCAGGAAAGGATACGGGAAAATGAGCGAGAATAGGCCGGAAAACGGATATGATCCCCGGGTCTATGGGTTTGGCGATTATAGTCTCAAGCCTGGTACTATACCGCCGACTCCTGTCAAAAAGCAGCATCCGCATGCATGGATCATTGTGACGGCAATCTGCTGTGAATTTGCGCTGATCATATCCACAGTTTTAGGCATTTATCTTGGACGTTCTATTGCACAAAAAACAGAAGTACAGGAAAAATTCTTTGTTCTTCAGAAAGTACAGGATGAGTCTGTCGAGAATATTCATCAACTTCAGGATTCAAAATACGAGACAATTGCAGACATTGCAGAAGATGTAGGGAAAAGTGTTGTAGCGATCCGGATTCACGCCAGTTATTCCAATGCGTTTCTGAATGAATCTCAGGATTCGATCGGATCAGCTATCATTATCGGCGAAAACACTGAGAAAGTGTTTATAGCAACAAACTTCCATGTTATCGAGAATGCCGCATCTGTCCATGTTATCATGGGAGATCGTTCTGAAGAGATTTCTGCATTTCCTCAGGGAGCAGATACTGATACCGATCTGGCAGTCATGTATATTTTAAAGTCTGATCTGGAACCTGATATGATCGAAAACATGAAGATCGCAGTATTCGGTGACAGCGACAGATGCAGACTGGGAGATCTGGCGATCGCCATCGGAAGTGCTTATGATATTCGATTTGGCAATTCTGTAACCGTCGGTACGATCAGCGGCCTTGAAAGAAATATTACTTTTGTCGATGCCAATAATGTGGGACAGACAATGATCTTTCTGCAGACGGATGCCGCCATTAATCCCGGAAACTCAGGCGGTGCACTGGTCAACGGACGGGGAGAAGTGATCGGAATCAACAACTATAAGATCGAAGATACCGAGGTTGAAGGAATGGGTTTTGCGACACCTTCCAATGTTGCAGAACCTATTCTGGAAGATCTGGTAAACTATGGAAGAGTATCCAGACCTTATATTGGTATCACCGGTACGGATGTGATCAATTATGAGAACTACGCTGTAGAATATGACATTCCGGAAGGTGTAATCGTACTCAGCTTAATCGAAAATGGACCTTCAGAAGAAGCGGGAATCCTTCCTTTTGATGTTATTATAGGAATGGACGCTCAGCCAATCCATAACTTTGATGACCTCTCCGAAATCGTGCTCAGCAAGAAAATAGGGGATAGTCTTGAGGTCGAGGTAGTCCGTGGATATAAAGATGGTGAAAAACAAACTGTCACCATTACACTGATCGTGGGAGAAAAAGACTCTACTACCAGAAGATAACGGAGGTTTTAACATGTCATTCATCAAGGATCTGACAGAAGGATCTCATGTAATCGGCCATTATTTCTGCAAAGATAAGCAGCAGCTCATGACAAAAACAGGCAAGGATTATCTGAAACTGCAGCTGGAGGATAAAACCGGATCGATCAATGCCATGGTTTGGGATCTGGGTCCGCAGGTCGGTAGTTTTGATAAAGGGGATATTGTCAAAGTAGATGCGAAAGCTTCGATGTATAATGATGCATTGCAGCTGACGGTATCTCGTCTGCGCCGTTCCAATCCCGGTGAATATCAGGTTTCCGATTTTTTCCGAACCAGCAAGGAAAGCACAGAGAATATCTATCAGCGTCTTCTTTTGCTCTATGGATCAATTGAAGATCCGGGACTTAAAAAACTGGTAGGCGTTTTCTGTGTCGATGATCCGGACATGGTAGCCAGATTGAAAACCCACCCTGCCGCAAAGAATATTCATCATGGATATATCGGCGGACTGTTGGAACATATGGTTTCCGTAACAACCATTGCTCTTTCTCTGAAACAGCAGTATACAGATCTGGATCGTGATTTACTGATAGCCGGCGGACTTTTACATGATATCGGAAAGCTGGTCGAGCTGGAGCCTCTTCCGATGGGAGATTATTCGGATCCCGGCCGGTTTATCGGTCATATTTCCATTGGATATCGAATGGTCCATGAACAGGGAATGATGATCAAAGAACTGGATTCCCATAAACTGATGCTGCTCGAACATATGATCCTTTCTCATCATGGGGAGAGAGAATTTGGTTCCCCGGTCGTACCGATTACCAAAGAGGCCATGGCTCTTCATCTGGCGGATTATTCTGATTCGAAGATGAAACAGGTAGAAGAAGCAATTGAAACTGATTTGACTGAAGGGGATTGGACTACTTTCAATCGTCCTTTAGAACGTTATTTCTATAAGTCAGGAACAAAAAATGAAGGATAATCAACGAACGGTCCCTGTTCAGAAGAACATGGACCTTCTTCTGTCTATTGATTCATTGACAGCCGAAGGTTTGGGTGTGGGACGCCATGAAGGCTTTGCCGTGATGATTCCAGGAGTACTGCCGGGAGAGGAAGTCTTTGCCCATATAATTAAGGTTCTAAAAAATTATGCTATAGGCAAATGCATGGAAATCCGCAAAGCATCATCACTTCGGGTTCAGCCCTATTGTCCGAATTATGAGAAATGCGGCGGATGTCAACTGATGCATCTTGCCTACGATGAGCAGTTAATTGAAAAACGTGAAACGGTGAAAGCCGCCATAAGACGTATCGGGCATTTCAGTGAAGAAGAGATTCCGGATTCCTTGATTGAAAAGACTCTCGGCATGGATGATACCAGAAATTACCGCAACAAAGCACAATATCCGCTGCAGATGAAGGACGGCCATCTTGCTTATGGTTTCTATGCACCGCATTCTCACCGATTGATCTCTGTATCAGAATGCATGATTCAAAGCAAAAAAGCCAATTTGCTTTCTGAGAGAATCGCTGCTTTGGCTTCTTCACTTGGCATGAGTGCGTATGATGAAGAGAGTGGAAAAGGTATTCTTCGTCATATGCTGATTCGGGATGATACTCAGACAAATGAGGTTTCTGTCTGTCTGGTGATCAATCAGAAAAAGCTTCCACATGAAGAAAAGTGGATTCAATTTGCAAAAGAAAACCATATCAACAGTTTCTCTTACAACATCAATACGAGCCGAACCAATGTTATTTTAGGAAAAGAAACCAGAATCATATCTGGAAACCCATATATGACAGCAAGGATCGGTGATCTCAAATATCATGTTTCTCCCGTTGCATTTTTCCAGGTGAACAGTAAGCAGACCAAGGTATTATATGATCTGGTCAAGGAAATGATCGATCCTCAGAAAGAAGATGCAGTCTGGGATATTTACTGTGGAGCAGGGACGATCGGCTTATATTTAGCCAAATACGTCCG
>JAFOIR010000240.1 GCA_017420625.1 Bacillota bacterium | reverse complement strand
TAACTCATGAAACTGTTCCGCCACCCAAAATTCCCTACGATTTCTGGAGCATATAGTAACGGGAAGGACTATCTTATCCAGTGATTGGAAAGGATGCTCTGTGGGTAAAACCTCCCGCCCAGACGCCACTTTCGTTCGGTCAATTTTCTTGGTGAAATAAAGGCCAGAAGTCGTTGCCAGCCCAGAGATTGGAAGAGATAGTTCGTCAAGTTGATCAGCCGCCCGAAAACACAAAAAAGTTCTGGGCGGCGACATGTGAAAACAAAGAATCCGCCCCAACGACTTGGAGCGGATTCAGAAAAAATGATGATAAGCTCATTTTTCAGAAGTAGAGGGGCAGCATATCACTGCTGCCGCCTCTCTTTTTTCTTTGGTGACAGAATTCTCAGCGATTATCCGAGTTTGGCGGAGAAATCGGCCAGGACTTCGGAGATCTTGATCTGCTGCGGGCAGACTTGTTCACAGCTTCTGCACTGCAGGCAGGCCTGCGGACGTTTGTCCTCGGGCAGAGCGGACAGTGCCATCGGCGCAATAAATCCGCCGCCGGAATAAGCATGTTCATTGTACAGAGACAGCAGGTTGGGGATATCCAGTCCCATCGGGCAATGGCTGACACAGTAGTGGCAGGCCGTGCAGGGAACGGTACCTACAGAAAGCATCTTCTCTGCAATGCCAAGCAGGACGGAAAGCTCTTTTTCACTCAGCTTCTTATCTTCGGCAAAGGTTGCAAGATTCTTTTCCAGCTGTTCCTGGTTGGACATACCGGAAAGAATCACGGTTACGGAAGGAATGCTTTCGAGGAAACGGAAGGCCCAGGCCGCGATGTCTTCATCCGGGCGAAGTGCTTTCAGTTCTTCTTCGTAGGCGGGAGCCAGTTTGGCAAGTTTTCCGCCGCGCAGGGGCTCCATTACCCATACCGGGATATTCCATTTGTCCAGCAGATCAACTTTTTTCTTTCCGTTCTGGAAGGTCCAGTCCAGATAGTTCAGCTGAAGCTGGCAGAATTCCATGTCCTTGCCGTAGGCACTTAAGAAGCGCTCCAATACGGGCATATCACCGTGGCAGGAGAAGCCGAGATGTTTGATGCGTCCGTTTTGTTTCTGCTTGATCAGGTAGCTGTAGATGCCGTACTTTTCATCGTCCAGATAGGCATCGATATTCATTTCACACACGTTGTGGAAAAGATAGAAATCAAAGTATTCGACACCCAGCTTCTGAAGCTGTTTCTCGAAGATCTCTTCCACTTTGCCCCAGTTGGAGGCATCGTAGCCAGGGAACTTGGTAGCGAGATAAAAGCTCTCTCTTGGATACCGTGCTAAAGCTTTTCCCATTACGAGTTCTGAGTTTTCATTATGATAACCCCAGGCTGTATCATAGTAGTTGATACCGTTTTTCATAGCGGTATCGACCATCTGAAGGGCAGCTGCTTCATCAATACGGCTGTCATCTCCATCAATCACCGGCAGACGCATGGCGCCAAAACCAAGTGCGGACAGTTTGATATCCTGATAATCTCTGTAAATCATAGGTTATGCCTCCTTTATGGATTCTTCCTTTTTCTGATGGTACCTTCATTATATATGTTCGACCGGTCATGCGCCAATAGTTATATTGAATATCAAGATATGCCTAAAACGAATAATTCGTTTTCTATTGCTCTCTGATAGGAGCTTTGATACAATCAGAGTATCATACTATCATTCAGTCAAACAGAGCAAAAGGATAGGAAAGGAGCAAACCATGGCCAATATTCTGGTAACTTATTTTTCAGCGGAAGGAACGACCGCTAAGGTCGCATCCAAACTGGCATTCAAACTGGGTGCGGATATCTTTGAAATCAAACCGGAAGTACCCTATTCCAAGGCGGATCTTCGCTGGGCCAATCCAATGGCCCGCTGCAACAAGGAGAAATTCGGGAACAAGGATGTTCCTGTAGAAGGAAAAGTCGAGAACTTTGAACAGTACGATACGGTGTACATCGGATTCCCGATCTGGTACGGCGGAGCTCCGAACGTGGTCAATACATTTGCAGAAGGTTATGACTGGGAAGGAAAGAAGATCGTTCTGTTTGCCACCTCCGGCGGAAGCGGGATGGGAAAATCCGCAGAAAAGCTATCCCCCTACCTGAAAGGAAAAGGGGAGATCATCGGCGTCAAGCTGATTAGAGGCGACAATGATATTGAAGAGCTGGTAAAAGGAAAATGAACAATCGAGGAAAACTGACGGAGGGCAACCGTCGGTATCTGGATCTGACAGACATTAAGCTTTCCGCCCTGCGCGAAGAGACGGCTGATCACGGACAGCACCCGTATGCTATCGTGATCTGCTGTTCTGATTCGAGGGTCATTCCGGAGAAGATCTTTTCTGCAACGATCGGAGATCTGTTTGTGATCCGGGTAGCTGGCAATGTGCTGGACAATCATCAGCTGGGAAGCGTGGAATATGCAGCCGCCCATCTGGGTGTAAACCTGATCGTCATGCTGGGACATACGAACTGCGGAGCAGTCGGCGCGGCACTTGCTGGAGAAGCGGAGGGCTTTATCCGATATATCGTGGAAGATATTCAGGAAGCGATC
>JAFOIR010000024.1 GCA_017420625.1 Bacillota bacterium | reverse complement strand
GCGTGTGGATGGGTTCGTCATGCTTCCGAATTTCTCCTTTGGTATGGCGCTTACTACCTTTGCAGGACAGAACGTTGGTGCCAAACAGCTGGACCGTGTAAGTCAGGGCGCCAAGCAGGGTACGCTTCTGGCACTGGTTACCTCCTTTGTGATCACTGGTCTGGTCGTCCTCTTCGGCCATAATATCATGGGCCTTTTCACGACGACAGAAGAACTGATCGATCTGGCCCGTCGGATGATGCTCATTCTGGCTCTCGGATATGTGCTCATGGCAGTCACTCAGTGCCTGTCAGGCGTCATGCGCGGTGCCGGTGATACGATGACTCCCATGTGGATCTCTCTGATCACCACTGTTGTGGTACGTGTACCCATTGCCTACGGAATTGCTTATCTTACCCGCACACCCGAACAGCCGAACGGCAGCTACTACTGCCTGTTCATTTCCCTGCTGATTTCCTGGGTCGTCGGCGGCCTGATTACCTTTATCGCCTATCAGAGAGGCGGATGGAAGAAGAAAGCAGTCATCAGCTAAACAACAATCGAATAAAGCAAAATCAGAGCAAAGAAAAAATGCCCTCAATCGGAGAATTCTCTTCGAAAGAGGGCATTTGTCCTGTCAGGGAATATAATAATAAAAATGGAGATGAGGAGAATCGAACTCCTGTCCGAAAGCCCTTCGATCCCAGGCCAGCTACCATCATAGTCGATGTTTTGTATTTCCCGCGGCGCCTCTCCCATCGACAGGATAGGCACTTTGGTAGCTTCATGAATCTGATCCGCCCGCAAAGCTTAGGACGGAAAGTTCCCTACGTTAATATGACACCCTGCACCCGAGGTGTAGGAACCTCAGGCCGGATGACAGCCATCAGGCTGCGAACGCAAGAGCGTTGTTTTCGTTGTTAGCGTTTATATTTAGGTCCGGTTGTTGACGCAGTCCAGCCTGCGGATGGCTCCCGAGATGTCTACAGCCCCCGTCGAAACCGGACATCCCCTTAAGAACGGCCTAATCCTATCATAAGTTTCCTGAATTGTCAAGGATTTGACAAACGCCGTCGCCCGTTCTATAATGAAAATGTTGTATTGTCTTTATTTATAGAGGAAAGAGGATTCATGGAAAATCTTTCATTTACAATAAGAGTTCTTCGTACGGTCATCGATATCGGGGAAAGAGTTCTGGAAAAATCTCCCGGTGCCGACTGGATCAAATATAAAGGTTATCGGTTCGAAAGCAGCAGGGTCCCGGAAGCATTCGATGGTTTCCGGTTTGTGGTGCTGGCGGATGTACATGCACACCTGTTTGGAAAGCAAAGCATTCAGCTGATCCAGGCTGTCAAAAGCTGTCATCCGGAAGTGATCTTAAGCGTGGGTGACTGGATCAGGACTGATTACAGTGGACGTGATGTGAAAATTCTGCGGGATATGGTCGAAGGAATCGTGAAGATCGCACCGCTTTATACCATTCTTGGCAATCACGAAGGACGTGCGGATCATAAGAATGAATTGATCAGAGAATTTACTGCTCTGGGAGTCAGGATCCTGCAGGATGAAAATATCCTGCTTGGGCGGGAAGAAACAGAAGAGAAGATCGTTTTGACCGGTCTTTATCCTTCCTATGAGAATTCTTTCTACGGAAGTCTGAGAGAAAGCGGGATCGGTCCCAAGATCCGCGAAGAGTATGAAAACGTCATGCGCGATGTGCCTGATAAAAAAACGTTTCAGATCGTACTGTCTCATCGTCCGGAACTGTTTGAACTGTATGCGGATCTGAAGATGGATCTGGTTTTCTCCGGACATGCACATGGCGGACTTATGAAACTGCCTGGCGGAAAAAGGCTGCTTGCACCGGATCAGGGACTGCTTCCTGACTACACACATGGTGCTTATCAGAAGAGTCAGACGACCATGATCGTATCAGAAGGGCTCGGAGGGCCGAGAATCGGTATCCGGCCACAGATCATCGTTGGAGAGCTGAAAAGAAAGGAATCACAGAATCTATGAAACTTTGGGGCGGAAGATTCCGCGAAGCCGAAAACCGATTGATGGAAGATTTTAATTCTTCCTTTCCCTTTGACAAACGACTTTGGGAAGAAGATATTTCTGGCAGCATGGCACATGTCAGTATGCTTGGCAGACAGGGCATCATCTCTGAGGAAGAGGCTTTGCTGATCCACAGGACACTGGAAGAGATTGCAGAAGATATCCGGGAAGGAAAACTGATTTTAAGCGGTGAGGCACAGGATGCGGAAGATATTCATACCTTTGTAGAGGCTGAGCTCACCAAACGGATCGGCGATGTAGGTAAAAAACTGCATACCGGACGAAGCCGCAATGATCAGGTAGCGGTAGATATGCGGCTCTTTGCCAGAAAAACAGCCGGAGAAGTGGCTGAGGCGCTTCGTGAGATGGCCGATGCTTTGAAGGAGAAAGGCGAATCCGTAAAAGTTCTGATGCCAGGCTACACCCATCTGCAGCGGGCTCAGGTCGTGACGTTCCGATACTATCTGGATGCCTACAGGCAGATGTTCCTACGGGATGAGAAACGGATCCGGAATACCCTGGATCTGATGAATGAAAATCCCTTAGGCTGCGGTGCGTTGGCAGGTACCACCCATGAACTGGACAGGCAGATCACGACCGAACTGCTGGAATTTGACCGACCCGTCGCAAATTTCCTGGACGGGGTCAGCGACCGGGATTATCTGATCGAGCTGCTTTCTGATTTTTCGCTTATCATGATGCACCTTTCAAGACTGTCGGAGGAACTGATCCTCTGGAGCAGTCAGGAATTTCGATTTGTTTCGATGGACGATGCCTATTCGACAGGATCCAGTATCATGCCGCAGAAGAAAAACCCGGATGCCTGTGAACTGGTCCGCGGCAAGACCGGCCGTGTCTATGGATCGCTGATGGGTCTTCTGACTGTTATGAAAGGACTTCCGCTTGCATACGACAAGGATATGCAGGAGGATAAGCAAGGCTTCTTTGATGCACTGGATACAGTGATGGCCTGCTTATCCATCATGAAAGAAGTCGTTCTCACCCTGAAAGTAAATGAAGAGACGATGAAAGAAAGCGTACGCCGGGGCTTTCTTAATGCGACTGAAGTCGCCGATTATCTGGTCAGCCGCGGGATTCCTTTCCGGGATGCACACGGGATCGTCGGAAGGATCGTTATTGAGTGTGAGGATAGAAAGATCGCCATCGAAGATCTTTCAGTAGAAGAACTAAAAAAGTTCTCGCCGGTTTTTGACGAGGAAATTTATGAGTATCTGGACTATAACAATATCCTTCAAAAAGGAATTAAAAAGGAGATACGATCATGAAAAAAAGACCTGTCATTGGTATAACAGCGGATTTTGATCCGGAACGTGCCGGCGGTACTCATTTGATCTACAACTCTTATATCGAAGCGATCCGGAAGGCCGGCGGGGTTCCGCTTCTGCTGATGCCTACCGTGCGTACGCCCGAAAACTGGGGCGGTGACCTGGATGAATTTCTGCAGATGAATCCCGTGGAAGAAGAGATCCTTGCCTGTTGTGATGGTGTTATGTTCACTGGCGGAGCCGATGTCGATCCCAGATATTACGGTGAGCAACCCTCCAGGGACTGCGGTGGTTTCTTCCCCTTCCGCGACGCTTTTGAAGCCAACCTGACCAGGATCTGTGTCGAACGCAATATTCCGGCATTCGGAATCTGCCGGGGTATTCAGGCTATGGCATCAGCCCTTGGCGCAGAACTCATACAGGATGTCGGACGGGAAGATACGGACCGGCAGCATTTCCAGAGAGCCGTCAACTGGTATCCGACTCACAGAGTAACAACAGCAGAAGGAAGCCAGCTTCGTACACTGGTCGGTGAAACAGCCTGGGTCAATTCTTTCCATCATCAGGCGATCAAAAAAGGACAGGAAAACTATCCCTTTACTGTCACTGCCTGGTCTGAGGATGGCCTGATCGAAGGGATCGAAAAGCCGGAACTGAAGTATTTCGTGGGTGTCCAGTGGCATCCGGAACGGATGATCACGGACCCGAAGATGCGCGGTCTGTTCGTACATTTTGTCGAAGTCTGTGCCGGAGAATAAGCCATGGATATCCGGATTGGCGACGGACTGAGACTGAAAAAAGAACATCCCTGCGGCAGCAGAGAATGGGATGTCGTGAGGATAGGGGCAGATATCAAACTTCGATGCCGGATCTGCGGACGTGAAGTGATGAGTCCCCGTGAGAAGATCGAGAAGAAAGTAAAAAGAATCCTCAGAGATGGAAAGGAAATCAATCCCCATCAGGAAGGAGAGACAAGGCTGTGAGTAAAAAGGAAAAACCAGGAAATCGTTTATTCCCTGTATGGATGATCATTCTGGATGTTCTGCTGGTATTGGCTATTCTTGCCGGTATCTTTCTGAAAAACTGGCTGATGATCATTGTTGTCTGCGTTCTGGCCTTTGGGGCGTTTGGCATCACCTTTTATCTGATCCGGGACAATGATCTTCGTTTCCGCCAGCGGGTGTTGGAACAGGCCGTAGACCTGGGAACCGAATACCAGCAGTATATGAGTCAGTGGGAATATCCCTTTGTGCTTTTGTCCTCGACCCTCAGAGTCGTATGGTATAATGAAGCATTCCGGCGGCTCATGAAATATCAGGAATGCAAAGGAAAAAACCTGGAAGAACTTGGAATCGTCTGGGGAACAGAGAAGCCGGACTGGGATCCTATCAGCAAACAGATCCATCTGGAAGAAGCGGACTTCAAAGCAGTGATGACTCAGATCCGACTGAGAGACAAAACGGACAATCCCGTAGAAGGCAGCTTTACTGAAATATACAGCCTCTCACTGCAGGATATTACCAGAGAGCTCGTGCTGGAAAGGGAAAACCTTGAGCAGCAGAGCGTTGTCTCACTGATCTACGTTGATAACTATGACCAGATCGTCGGATCGATGGACGAAAATCTGCGGCCTTTGCTCGAGGCAAATATATACCGGAGCCTGTCAGATCTGTCTGCGACCCTGAACGGAATCATGACGCGTCTGGAGAGGGACCGCTTCCAGATCATTTTCCCGAGAAGATCTCTGGAAACATTATATCAGAACCATTTCGCGATCCTGGAAGAGGTGAAAAGACTCGGAAGCGAGCGTTATCAGACAACTCTTTCGATCGGTGTAGGCGTCGATAAGGAAATTGAAACAGCCAGACGATATGCCAGAATGGGTGTGGATCTGGCCCTTGGCCGCGGCGGTGATCAGGCTGTCGTAAAGACAAAGGATGCTCAGAAGTTCTTCGGCGGTATGTCCACGAGTGTGGAGAATACGACTCGTGTACGGGCAAGGCTGACGGCCTATGCACTGAAAGAGCTGATCGAAGCATCCGACCGGGTACTGATCATGGGTCATGCCAATCCGGATCTGGATGCATTCGGTTCTGCACTTGGTCTTTACCGTGCCGTCTATGAACTGAAGAAGCCGGTCAATATCGTCATGAGCGAGCAGAAGCATGCTGCTGTTGATTATCTGTACAAACAAGTCAGTGAGAATAAGCTTTATCAGGGACTGCTGATCGACAAGGAAGAGGCGCTCCGTTACTGCGGTCCGAATACGCTGCTGATCCTTACGGACGTTAACCGCCGCGTGATCGTACAGTACGGCGAACTTTTGGATCATGTCGGATCCATGGCAGTTATCGACCATCATCGTGCTGCAGCGGATGCGGTCAGCGGTGCTCAGATCTCCTATGTGGAACCCTTCGCTTCTTCTGCCAGTGAGATGGTAACGGAACTTCTTCAGTACATGATGGAGAACCCGCCGATCAGTTCGCTGGAGGCAGACGGACTTTTTGCGGGAATTGCGCTGGATACCAAGAATTTTACTGTCAAGACAGGTGTACGTACCTTTGAGGCAGCAGCGTATCTGAGAAGAAAAGGCGCTGACGCAGTCCGGGTTCGCAAGATGTTCAAGAATGATATGGGTGATTACAAGGCCAAAGCTATGGTTGTAGCCGGGGCAGAGGTCTGGAAGGATGAGATCGCTATCGCGACCTGGTCATCCCAGCTGCCGAATGCATCGACGGTCGCGGCACAAGCAGCAGATGAACTGCTGGATATTCATGGCATTCTGGCATCCTTCGTCATCACGGAGATGGATCATCAGCAGGTCAATATTTCTGCTCGTTCTCTGGGAGAAATCAACGTCCAGCTGATTATGGAAGAGCTGGGAGGCGGCGGACATCTTTCGATGGCCGGTGCACAGCTCAAAGGACTCAGCCTTGAGGAAGCAAAGGAAAAGGTCCTCCAGGCAATTCATACAGTGACAGGGTTATAATATCTATGATAGACAGTGTAGCTTTTTTCTACGACTGGGAAGTCGCTCTGCAGATCTTTATTCAGAGCCTTCTGGGCAGTTTCGGAACGACTGTCTGTTCCGTAGTAACCATGTTCGGCGAAGAAACGATCATGATCGTAGTTCTTGGATATATCTATTGGTGTCTGGATAAGGAATACGGAAAGTTTATCGGTGTCAATGCTGTTATCGGAGTCGTTCTCAATCCTCTTCTGAAGAATATCGCCCTAAGGCGCCGGCCCTATTTTGATCATCCTGAAATCAAGTGCCTGAAACCGGTTCATGCTGATGCGGATATCTATGATATTGCAGCGCAGGGATATTCTTTCCCGAGCGGCCACAGCATGAATTCCATGATCATTTACGGCTCCCTTCCTGCTTATCAGCCAAAGGGCGGACGGGATCGGAGATGGCAAAGAGCGCTCGTCACTATTGCTGTGGTCCTGCCTCTTCTGATCGGCATATCCAGAGTGGCGCTGGGAGTCCACTATGCGACAGATGTGCTTGTTGGCTGGGCAGGCGGTGCAGTCATCGTTCTTACGATGAGTTATCTTCAGGACAGACTGAAGAAGAAATGGATCCTGCATCTTTGCATCTTCCTGGTCTCACTGATTGGATTCTTCTACTGCAAAACGACGGATTATTATACCGGCGTGGGCATGATGGGAGGTTTCTTCCTGGCCTATCATTTTGAAGAGAAGTATGTTCAGTTCAAACCTACCAGAAATATCTGGATCTCTCTGCTTCGGGTCGCAGTGGGAGGCGGACTGTATTTTGGACTGAATACACTGTTAAAACTGCCTTTCACCAAGGAATTTCTGGATTCAGCCACACTGGCAGCCTATATAGTCCGCAGCCTTCGCTATGCAGTAGTGATGTTCCTGCTGATGGGCGTTTATCCGATGGCATTCGGAAGGATTTTCCCGAAAGCATCCGAGAAAAAGCCGTAATTTGTCCTTGCCAGAGACAGGACGCTTTGATACAATAGAGTCAGAAAGACTCCATGAACACCTAAGGAGGTTTACCATGAAAGTATTATTAAACCAAACCGTTGCCAAACTCGGTAAAGCGGGTGAGATCGTCAATGTTGCCGATGGATATGCCAAGAACTATCTGATTCCCAAGAAGCTGGCTGTCGCTGCTACCAAGCAGGTGCTGTCTCAGTGGGAAGATCAGAAGAAATCTCAGGAGATCCGTCAGGCCAAGGCTGAGGTCGAGGCACAGGCTCTGGCTAAAGAGCTGTCCAAGAAGACCTTTACCCTGACTGAAAAAGTTGGTGAGAACGGAAAACTGTTCGGTGCCGTGACTACAGCAGATGTGGCGGAAGCGCTGAAAGCTCAGTTCGATCTGGATGTCGACAAGAAAAAGATCGTGATCCCCGATGAGATCAAAACGGTCGGTGAATATACCGTACAGGTCAAGCTTCTGGCCTCTGCCGTCGCGGAAATTCGTATGTCGGTGGTAGCTGATGCCTGAGGAAACGCTGGTTCCCCGGATTCCTCCGCATTCGGAAGAAGCGGAGCAGTCGGTCATCGGTTCCTGCCTGATCGATCCGGATGCCCTGGAAGCTGCGTGTGAGAAGTTACTCCCCGAAGAGTTCTATAACCCCAGACATAAAGAGATTTTTGAAGCGATCCTGGATTTGTATCGGCAGAAGATGCCGGTCGATCTGGTGACAGTCAAATCCCGGCTGGAAAACCGTGGGACACTGGAAAGCGCCGGAGGGCTGAAGTATCTCAGCCAGGTCGCAGCGGCTGTCCCGAACTCAGTCTATGCGTCAGGATATGTAAAGATCGTCAAGGATCGGGCGCTGTACCGCCGTTTTATCAGTATGGCAAACCGGATCCTGCAGAAGAGCTTCTCGACTGAAGCGCCGATCGATGCGCTTTCTGAAGATGTAGAGAAGGAAGTCTATCAAATCCTGCAGAAACAGGGTTCTTCCGATTTCAAACAGGTAAAGGATATCCTTCTGGAATCTTTTGATCAGATTGAACAGACGGCTAAGAATGGCGGACAAATATCCGGCATTCCTACCGGATTTGCCGATCTGGATGCCAAACTGACGGGACTTCATCCGTCCGATCTGGTCATTGTCGGTGCAAGACCTTCTATGGGTAAGTCGGCATTCGGACTGAATATCGTTCAGAATGCAGCTGTGCGTTCAGGGAAATCCTGTGCGGTGTTCTCTCTGGAAATGTCAGCTGTTCAGGTCGTCAATCGTTTTCTGTCTGTTCAGTCCGGTGTGGAACTGAATAAATTCCGGACCGGTGAACTGGAAGATCGGGATTGGGAAAACCTGGTAGAAGCACTGGGTCCGCTTTCGGAAGCCAGGATCTTTATCGACGATACCGGTGGAATTACCATGCCGGAAGTCCGGTCCAAAGCCAGAAAGCTCAAGATCGAACATGGACTTGATCTGATCATGATCGATTATCTGCAGCTGATGAGCGGTGCCGGAAGAAACAACGAGAACCGTCAGCAGGAAATTTCAGAGATCAGCCGGGGACTGAAAATGCTGGCCAGAGAACTGGATGTTCCGATCATTGCACTTTCTCAGCTCGGACGTGGACTGGAGCAGCGGGCAGATCACCGGCCTATGATGAGTGATCTTCGAGAGTCCGGTGCAATCGAACAGGATGCGGATGTCGTCATGTTTATTTACAGGGATGAGTATTATCATCCGGATACGACAGAGGAAAAGAATGTGGCCGAGATCATCGTAGCAAAACAAAGAAACGGCCCGGTCGGAACAGAAAAGCTTCGTTATGATGGACAGTACACCAGATTCAGTAATTTGCTGCGGTAAAAAAGTCCTTGCATGATCGAAACATTTGTAGTATGATGAACGCGGGCGATGGTCCGTCGCTTGATAAACAAAGGGAGGTATCAATTATGGCATATGTAATTTCTGATGATTGCATCAAATGTGGAGCCTGCGCAGCAGAGTGCCCCGTTGGCGCGATTACTGAAGGCGATGCGAAATACGAGATCGATGCGGATGCCTGCATCGAGTGCGGTGCTTGCGCAGCTGCCTGCCCCGTCGGTGCTCCGGCTCAGGGTTAATCGGTAATGGTTATGAAGACCCGGATCCACACGATCCGGGTCTTTTATTTTGGCATAATCGTCAGTTGCTATATTCTCTTAGTTGGTGTATAATGAGAAGAACTCGTATTGGATTTTCATGTTAGGAGGATAAAGAAAATGGTTACAGAAATTACAAAGGATATGATTATTGCGGATATCCTGAAAGCGGATCGTGATATCGCTGCTATCCTGATTCAGAACGGAATGGGATGCATTTTCTGCCCTGCTTCTCAGGGTGAATCTCTGGAAGAGGCCTGTTTTGTACACGGAATGAATCCGGATGAAATCATGGAAGAAATCAACGACTTCCTTGCCGCGAAGGCAGAAGAGATGGCTCCGGATGAGAGCCAGTTCGTTACTGAGGAATAAAGATTCCTGAAGCATCAGCTTCAGGACATGAACGGAGTAATGTCAGATGAAGGCTGAAAAAATCAACCAGGACCAGATTCGTTTTACACTCAGCGAATCTGATTTGATTTCACGAAATCTCCAGATATCCGAACTCAGCTACGGGTCCGATAAGACCAAGCAGCTGTTTGAAGATATGATGCGGACTGCCTATGAGCAGTTCGGTATGGACTTTTCGCAAAAACCGCTGATGATCGAAGCAATCCCTCTGTCCGAGAGAGAACTGACCATCACGGTTACCCGAGTTTCCGGCGCAGCCGAGCTCGGTGCGCTTTTCGGCGCGAATTTCGGCGGTCCCAGAGACGGACGACCTGGTCAGGATCAGAGAGGACCGATGGATATTTGGAATCCGGCGTTTACCGAGCCGGGAAAAGGAAACCAGCAGGGGCCAGCCAGAGAAGAAAAAGGATTCTTCGATGAAATACCCGGGACAGATGACGGAGTCATCTATCTCTTCGACCGTCTGGAAGATCTGTGCCGCGTTTCTTCTCACATTCCGGAAAAGCTGAACCTGATCAACGGACTTTATGTGGACGAGGGGAAAGGCACTTACTATCTGGTCGTTCACTTCCGCCGGATGGATTCAGAGATGCGTTATGTGATCTCTCTGCTTTCTCAGTACTGTTCGGAATGGTTTTTCGGACGACATGCGGAGCTGATCGTCAAAGAGCATGCGCGCCCTGCCATTAAGAGCCGTGCGCTGCAGAAACTTGGCAAGATTGAAAGATCGGAGATCTGATCGAAATGCTGCAGTTTGAAGTTGGAAAAGAGTTTCCCTTACCGAAGATCATGAGTGAGGGAGCGGTATTTTCTGTCGAACCCTATACAATGTTCCTGACCTATCGCTTTGACAAACCTACCGAAGAAGAGATCCGGGAATTCAAAACAGGCACCTTTCAGATGGCGGTGACGGAAGAGCGCGGCCTCCTATTCCTTCTGACGAAGTTCGGAGATCTGGGATGGGCGGACGCACCATACAGCACACAGCTCAGTGAACGGCGCAAGGAACTTCCGGAACTCTCGGAAGGTCATAAGGGTTACAGCCTGGATGCATTTCTGGTGGATCTGTCGACCAATACACTGGTCTGCCACCGTCTGGTCCGGATGAATCCCGATTTTTCGAGAAAGTTCAGAAGCCTTTTGCTGGATGATATGGCAAAAGATTTTGATCCTTCTGCCTATGAGCAGACTGTCGGAGAGGTATACAGGAACTATCCGACCAAAGTCCTTCTGGAACGAAGCCTGATCCGGATGAAATCGGATCATTAATACAGATCACTGGCTTGCCCACAAAAGCCGGGCAGTGATTTTTATGTCACTGGAGTAATGGATGAACATGATACAATCATTCAGCGAGACGGAGACCTTTCACTTAGGCCAGAAACTCGCTGAAGAAGCAAAGAGCGGCGATCTTTTCTGCCTCCTGGGAGATCTGGGGACCGGAAAAACAGTTCTGGCCAAGGGCATGGCAGAGGGTCTGAAGATCGGACAGAGGATCCAGAGCCCGACCTTTATGATCGTTCGGGAATACAAAGACGGAACGCTTCCTTTCTATCACTTTGATTTGTACAGGCTGGAAGACGAAGACGAACTGTATGCGATCGGATGGGAAGAATATCTTGGAAAAGAAGGGATTATCCTGGTGGAATGGGCTGATCTCATGCCGGAAGCCATGCCGAAGGAGGCTAAATGGATCCGGATTGAAAAAGATCTTGCCAAAGGAACGGACTATAGAAGAATTCTGATCGGGACCTATCAGGAAATCGCTGGAGAATAGAAGTGAAAATATTGGGAATTGAGGCGGCAGCCAAGGTAGCCGGTGCTGCTGTCTGTGAAAATGACCGGATCCTTGCCGAAGAGTTTACCGATGGAGCATTGACTCATTCGGAGACACTGATGCCGATGATCGACAGAGTACTTCAGAAGGCACAGATCCCGATGGATGAGATCGATCTTATCACGCTGACAAACGGGCCTGGATCCTTTACGGGACTTAGGATCGGCGCCGCAACTGCCAAAGGCCTGGCGCTGGCAAAGGCCAGGATTGACGAAGAAGGGCATATCACCGGCGGGATCCCCCTACTGCCGCTGCCTACTCTGGAAGTACTGGCTTTTGGTGCGGTAGGTTATGTGAGGAACCTGCCGGAGTTTGCAGGAAAGAAACCGATACTGGTCACGACCATGGATGCCAGACGACACCAGGTATATGCAGCAGCTTTTGACATGGATCTTACCGTGCTCATTGCTCCGGAAGCGATGCCGCCCGATGAGCTTGCGAAAAAGCTTGATAAGATGGAACGTCCCTGTTTGTTTCTTGGTGATGCTTCTGCGATCTATCAGGATGTCTTTCAGGAAACACTTGGGTCGAAAGCATTTCTTGCGCCGGAAGAGATCCGGGGTTTAAGGGCAGGAACGTCATGCCGTTTAGCAGAAAAGAAAATTCGGGAAGCAGAAGAAAAAGGCAGTTTGCTGCCTTGTGTGCACGGATGGGAAATGCGGATCGAATATCTCCGAAAGCCGCAGGCCGAACGCGAACGGGAAGAAAGACTTCGCCGCGCAGAAGCTGAAGGAGAGAGGCCATGAATGATCTGCTGATCCGACCAATGAACGCAGATGATCTGGATCAGATTCTGGCAATCGAGCAAGCCAGTTTCAGTGCCCCCTGGAGTCGGGAGTCGATGCAGCAGGAACTGGTCAATGATCAGGCGCATTATTTTGTCGCCTGTACAAAAGAGGATCAGAAGAATGTCCTTGGTTATGCCGGTTACTGGCAGATCATGGATGAAGGTCATATTATGAACATCGCAGTCCGGAAAGACACAAGATGCAAAGGGATCGGAAAAGAATTGATGGAAGCAATGCTTTCTTCCGGTGATGAGATGGGGATTCTCTACTGGACACTGGAGGTACGGGTATCCAACCTGTCAGCGCTGCGCCTTTATGAAAAGATCGGATTTACCTCAGCGGGAATCCGGCCTGGATATTACACTCATCCGAAAGAGGATGCAAACATTCTGTGGCTCACAAGATCCATATAATCAGGAGGAAAAAATGAAGGTTCTTATTTACAACGAATATGTACACGAAAGTCACGATGGTCCGGCAAAAGATATGTATCCGCGCGGTATGCATATGGCGATCTCTGAAGGTCTTCAAAAGATTGATGATTCTCTGGAGTTTTCCTATGCAACTCTCGAAGATCACAAGGATGTCATCACAAAAGAAAAACTGGCCGATACCGATGTCCTCGTCTGGTGGGGACATATGCGCCATCATCTGGTAGATGATGATGTCGTAACCCTGATCTGTGAAGCAGTCAACCAGGGTATGGGACTGGTCGTCCTTCATTCCGGACACGAGTCAAAAGTATTTCGCAGACTGATGGGCACCCGCTGCGGTGTGGAATGGTATGAACGTCAGGATCATGGAAGGATCTGGATCCTGGATCCAACTCATCCGATCGCCCAGGGCGTTCCAAATCCGCTGGAGATCGAAGCGGAAGAGACCTATGCGGAGCCATTTACGGTACCAACACCCGATGAACTGATTGGTGTGACCTGGTGGCAGGGCGGAGAGATCTTACGAGGAATGAGCGTTTATCATCGCGGATTTGGCAAAATCTTCTATTTCCATCCCGGACATGAAACACTGCCGAGTTATTACAACCCTGGCGTGATCCGGGCGATCGATAACGGCATTCACTATGTGGCACCAAGGATCCGTGTGGATGAAGTGACTTCTCATCATATTGAACCGCATGAGCCCAAGTATTGATGGGAAAATATTAAAATAAATTTAAAAAGCCCTTTTCAAATGACTCCTTTGGGTGTATAATCGCTGAACATCTTTATGAAAAAATGTGAGGTACCAAGGTGAATCAGATGAGATGGGCTTTCTCTTTTCTGGGAAAGTCACGATATAAGCTTTATACGGCTTATCTGTTCATGATCCTTTCAACGGTGCTGATGGTAATTGATCCACAGATCGTTAAAAAGATTGTCAATGAAATCCTTTATCCGATGTTTGAGGATCCGTCTATCCCCACCAGTACGGTAGTCAGCCAGCTGATTCCTCTGGTGGTTTTAGGGTTTGGAATCCTGGTTCTTAGGTCTGTTGTCCGGTTCCTGGCGAACATTTTCCGTGAACAGGCTTCCCAACGGGCAACTTTTGAGATCCGACAGGCGCTTTACAAGAAACTCTCCGAGCAGAGCCGCAGCTTTCTGATGGCGAACCGATCCGGAGACCTGATCAACAAGTGTACAGGCGACGTTGAAGCGATCAACCACTTTATCTGTTTTGTCTCTTATTCGATCTTCGACAGTGTGGTTATGCTGACCGTCGTGCTGGTGGTTTTCTTTGCTATCAGCTGGAAGTTCACTCTTCTGCAGCTGGCTCTGGCTCCTTTTGCTTTTTGGGCGGCGATCACGCTTGGCAAAAAGGTTCGTCCGATTTTCGGAGAAGCCAGAAAACAGCTGTCCAAGCTGAATACGGTCGTTACGGAAAACATTTCCGGAAACCGGGTTGTCCGTGCTTTTTGCCGGGAAGAGTTTGAAATCGAAAAGTTTGATAAAGAGAATCTGAAATACTATGACATGAATCTCAAGGCCAATAAAGCCTGGACGACCTATTCTCCTGTCATGGAAACGGTGGGAAATATTATGACCGGAACGGCCATCATCGTAGGTTCTTTGCTGGTCATCCTGGAACAGATCACGGTGGGTGATCTGCTGGTCTTTACTTCGCTGAGCTGGATGATGAACGAACCTTTTCTGATGCTGGGATTTCTGATCAACGATACACAGCGTTTTCTGGTCAGCTGTGAGCGGGTGCAGGAACTGTATCAGTCGCAGCCGGAGATCCAATCCCCCGAGAATCCTGTTCCCTGTGTCCCGATCCGCGGTGAGATCGATCTGGAACACGTCTCCCTGACTTTTGACGGCAACCCCATCCTCAAGGATATCAATATGCATATTCCGGCGGGTGCGACTGTGGGAATCATGGGGCCGACCGGTTCCGGAAAGTCTTCAATCTTTAATCTGATCAATCGTTTTGTGGATCCGAATTCCGGCCATGTAAAGATCGATGGAATCGACGTACAGAGATATCAGCTTCAGTATCTGCGCCGCAATATCGGTATTGCGCTGCAGGACGTATTCCTTTTCTCTGACACGGTCGAATCGAATATCGCCTACGGTGTTCCGGATGTATCCAATGAGATAGTCTATCAGTCTGCCATCGATGCTGCAGCGGACGAATTCATCCAGAAACTGCCGGATGGCTATGATACGATCGTTGGTGAGCGCGGCATGGGTCTTTCCGGCGGACAAAAGCAGAGACTTGCCCTGGCAAGAGCTCTGGCGATGAATGCGCCGATCCTGATTCTCGATGATACCACTTCAGCTGTCGATATGGAGACAGAACAGTATATTCAGCAGCATCTGGCTGCCAGAGAGAAAAAAGCAACGACGCTGATCGTTGCCCAGCGAATCAGCTCTGTCAAGAAAGCGGATATCATCTTTATTCTGCAGGACGGAAAGATCACTGAATACGGCAGCCATCAGGAACTTCTGGAAAAGAAAGGCTATTACTACAATATCTACCGGATCCAGCAGGGTATTGCGACACAGGAAGATATTGAAGAAGCCAGAAAAGCGATTGCCAGAGATGTGAAGACCAGTGCATTCACTTCACAGAAACCGGAATTTGCTCCGGCGAAAGGAGGTATTCACTGATGGCAAGAAATAAATACAATGTTGATGAGACCCTTGAAACTGAGTTTAATATTCAGCATCTGAAACGCAGTTTCGTTTATATCAAACGATATAAAAAGTGGTTCTTCGGCGCTTTCTTCTTCAGTATGATATCGATCATCTGTGGATTGGTTATGCCGCTTTTTACAGCACATGCCATTGATGAACAGATTCCTGCGCGGGATATCAAAGGACTGATCATAGCCGGTGTTTCCATTGTTGTCATTGTTATCATTCAGGCGTTCTGCAATCGATACCGTTCCCGCTGCAGTGCACAGGCCGGTCAGGCAATTATCCGGGACATTCGTCGTGATCTGTACGTCCATCTGCAGGAACTGCCGTTTGACTACTTCGATTCCCGGCCGCACGGCAAGATCCTTGTGCGTGTTGTCAACTACGTGAACTCGGTCTCCGATTTTTTAACAAACGGAATCCTGAACATCATCCTGCAGGTGCTTTCTCTGATCATTATTTCGATCTTTATGATCGCGCTGAGCCCTAAGCTTTCGCTCGTGGTATTTGCAGGACTTCCTGTATTTATTATCTACATCTTTTCGATCAAGCGTCAGCAGAGAAGAGCCTGGCAGCTGCAGGCCAACAAGCACAGCAACTTTACCGCTTATCTGGCTGAGAGCATCAATGGAGAGCGGGTCACGCAAAGTTTTGCCAGAGAAGAATTCAACGGACAGATCAATAAAAATCTGGCTCAGGATGCCCGATCTTCCTATCTTAAAGCTGTCACGATCAACCATAGTGTCTGGCCTCTCTCCATGATCATAGCGAAGGTAGTTTTCTATGCGATCTATCTGGTCGGTGTCATCTATCTGAGAAATGAGATCGCCGTGGGTCTTTTGGTAGCGATGACCAGCTACGCCAACCGCTTCTGGGGACCGATTCAGCAGCTCTCGAACAACTATAACCAGATGATCAATACGGTCTCCTATCTGGAAAGAATCTTCCAGCTTATGGATGAGCCGGTGACAGTCACCGATCCGGAAGGAGCGGAAGATCTGCCGCCGATCGAAGGCCAGGTCGATTTTGACCATGTGGTGTTTGAGTATGAGAAGGATCGCCCGATCCTGAAAGATGTCAGCTTCCATGTGCCGGCTGGTGAAAGCATTGCGCTCGTTGGTCCTACAGGCGCCGGTAAATCCACGATCATCAATCTGGTTTCCAGGTTTTATAATCTGAAGAGCGGTGAAGTGCGGATCGACGGACATGACATAGCCAATGCGACGCTTCGCTCGATTCGTTCTCAGATGGGCATCATGCTCCAGGATACGTTCATTTTCTCGGGCACAATTATGGAGAATATCCGTTACGGCCGACTGGATGCGACGGATGAAGAATGTATCGCGGCGGCGAAGCAGGTCTATGCGGATGACTTCATTTCACGGATGCCAAACGGCTATGAAACAGAAATCAATGAACGAGGCGACATGCTTTCTGCCGGACAAAGACAGCTTTTATCCTTTGCCCGTACACTTCTTTCCGATCCGAAGATTCTGATCCTGGATGAAGCGACTTCCTCGATCGATACGAACACGGAACTGCTGGTACAGGAAGGTATCAAGCAGCTTCTGAGAGACAGGACCTCATTTGTCGTGGCTCACAGACTTTCAACGATCAAAGACTGTGACCGAATCCTGTACATCGAAGATGGCAAGATCATGGAAAGCGGTTCCCATGATGAACTGATGGCAGAGAAGGGATATTACTACAATCTTTATACCTCTCAGCTGACAAATGAATAGAAAGCTTTATCGAAAACGTCTTTTCCGCAAGAAAAGGCGTTTTTCTTTTTTATACCTTGCTCCTGTACATTCTTTCAGGTATAATAAATGGCAGTGTAATGCTACTCTCATGACTAAAGGATTAAATACAAATGAAAACGATTACGACTGCATTTATTGGTGTAGGCGGACGTGGCATGGGTCTTTTGCAGGGCGTTCTCGAAATGATGGAGGACGTCCAGGTGATCGGTGTCTGCGATCTTTTTCAGGACCGTGCAGAGAAGGCAGCAGATTCAGTCGAAAAGAAAACAGGAAAAAGACCGTTTGTAACGACCAATTATCGGGAAATTCTGGCGCTTTCGGGTCTTGACTGTGTGATGATCACTAATTCCTGGGAAAGCCATATTCCTGTTGCGATCGAAGCCATGAAAGCCGGGATCCGGCCTGGCGTAGAGGTTGGTGCTGCATACAGTATTGAACAGCTTTGGAATCTGGTGCATACCTATGAAGAGACCGGAATTCCTTGTATGCTGCTTGAAAACTGCTGTTACGGCCGGTATGAGATGATGATCATGAACATGGTCTCTCAGGGAATATTCGGTGAGCTTGTCCACTGTGAAGGTGGGTACCGTCATGATCTTCGGGATGAGATCAGTCATGGACGGGAAAATCGTCACTACCGCAATGCTAACTACCGTCATCGCAATACGGAAAACTATCCGACTCATGAACTGGGACCGATCTGTCAGATGATGGGGATCGGGCACGGGAACCGGATGGTGAAGCTGGTATCGCAAAGCTCCTGCGCAAGAGGACTGAACGAATACAACCGAAAAGATCAGGGCCCTTCAGGTGATCAGGCAGAATACCGGTTCGTCCAGGGTGATGTGACGACGACTATCATCACCTGTGCACATGGTGAAACCATCACCCTGACGCTGGATACGACACTTCCCAGATTCTACAGCCGCGGACTGGTGATCCAGGGGACCAAGGGCATGTATGAAGAGGATAATCATTCGATATGGCTGGATGGTCTGTATGATGAGATGGAGACCTTCGTCTGGAGAAAGCATTGGGGCAATGCGGATGATTATCAGGAAAAATATGAACATCCGGTCTGGAAGGCCTTCTTAAATGATGGTATCCGCGGAGGTCATGGCGGTATGGATTATCTGGTCGACCGGGCGTTTTTCGACAGTGTCCGTGATCAGACCGATCCGCCGATCGATGTTTACGATATGGCAGCCTGGATGAGTATCGGAGTTCTGTCTGAGGAGTCGATCCTCAAGGGCGGTGCACCGGTCATGATTCCGGACTTTACCAATGGCAAGTGGTTCCAACCTTATAATATTCCCAAGGAGGACTGATCTCATGGAAGATCTGAAGCAAAGAAAGAAAAATCTTATCCTGTTTCCCATCGGAACGATTGGCCGGGATATGATGTACAACCTGGTCACCAACTACCTGATGCTGTTCATCATTTTTACCCGTCAGCTGACGGCAGCGCAGCTTGGCGCAATTACAGCGATCATGGTCGCTGCCAGGGTGTTTGATGCGCTGAATGACCCCATCATGGGAAACATTATTGAAAGTACCCGCTCCCGTTGGGGCAAGTTCAAACCCTGGCTTCTGATCGGTATACTTTCAACTTCCGCAGTGATTTACATCGTTTTCAATACGAAGCTGCAGGGATGGAATTTCATCTGGCTGTTCGGATTCTTTTACTTTGCCTACAGCATTACCTATACCATGCATGATATTTCCTATTGGGGCATGGTACCGGCGCTTTCCTCCAATGCGGATGCCAGAAATCAGTTTACTTCCCGTGCGACACTGTTTGCCGGCATTGGCGGCACGCTCGCATCCGTACTGATCCCCATGCTGACGACCGGATCCATGGCTATCGGTTCTTCTGCGACCATTGCGTATGGACGTATTGCGCTGGTCATTTGTATTCTCGGACCGCTGTTCCTTTTCTTCACGATCTTCGGTGTGAAAGAAAATCGGAACTATGATACGAAAAAGAATGAAAAAGTCAGTCTGAAAAAGGTTGT
>JAFOIR010000239.1 GCA_017420625.1 Bacillota bacterium | reverse complement strand
GTCTCGATCGCAAAATGTGCATTCAGAGAATCGGCGTATTCAGCCAGCTGACCGCAGGCATCCTGCATGATAGCATAACGGGGATGACGAGGATCGGTCGGAACGACACCGATATGAGTTGTAACAACATTGGTGCCAAGTTCAACAGCCATATCGAGGATCCGTTTGGAACGTTCGATCAGTTCGGGATTTCTCTTGGGATTCACAAAACCTTCACCCAGGTCGCCACAAAGGGCAGAAATAGCCAGACCGTGATCGGCAACAGACTGCTTGAAGGCAGCACGTTTTTCACCGACCAGTACTTCCGGGCTCATCTCACCATAGGTAGCGTAGACCTGAAGTCCCTGTGCACCGACTTTGACAGCTTTATCGAGTGCAGTACTGATATCACAGCGGAAAGAGTCAAGAATGACTCCGATAGGAAATTGATACATCATGTACCTCCTTGGTTCTGATTACAGAGCTTTGTATTCAATATAGCACAATGGATTATGATTTTCAAGACAGTATATTAAAACGATTTTAAAAAATGATTGGAAGCTGTTTTTTCTGGCAAATCGACAGGGTCATGCACCCATCGATTTGGATCGAACTGATGCTTTCCGGAACCGAAAAAACATTGAAATGGGCAAAGTTCTGATCGATCCCGTCTCCGGTATATTTGGCATAGGCTTCTTTCGAAGTCCAGAGCAAAAAGAACGCATCCGGCTGATATTCGGCAGGAAGGCTCAGAAGATAACTATACTCATCCGGATGAAAAAATCGTTTTGCCAGTGAAAGGTACCGCATTTTTTTATGGATCTGCAGATCAATACCGATTTCTTCTGGACTGATTGCCAGCACGTCATAGGGGCCAGAGTCCGTAAGAGAAACGCAGAGTGGAAGAGAAGAAAAATAAGGTTTTCCTTTGGCCGTTTTCAGAATCGACTGATCGACCTCTTCCGGAAGCGAATAAAAAGGTAGCAGTCTGGAAACTTTTTCATCTCTGGATATCGTTTGATGGCTGGAAAAAGATAATCTGGTTGCCCCCGATGTGTAGGTGGACTCATGCGGTATTAATGGAATTAACATAGTTTAACCTCGCCATATCGTATAAGATCATTATAGCGGGAGAGTAAATTTCTGACAAGTGGCTGATTGACACGTACAATTCACGGGATTATAATAAACTATTCATATTCATGGATATTTATTAGTTTTGGAGGTCATATGGATCTTTCATTATTAAGTCAGCAGGAAAGGCTGGAAATCCAACTTTCCGTTCTTTTTTCTCAAAACGGGTTTGGCAGGATCAAGCTTTCGCAGTTTGATGAATATGAATTGTTTCATCAACACCGAGCATTTCTTTCCGGTGAACAAATGCTGACCTTTACAGATCCGAGAGGCAAGCTTTATGCACTTCGTCCGGATGTGACGCTTTCTGTACTCAAAAGAGCTGCTTATCAGCCGGATGACTGTATCAAAGTATATTATAAAGAAGATGTTTTTCGTATGTCGTCTGAGACACACAGTTACGAAGCAGGAAGACAGATCGGTATTGAACAGATCGAAAAAAAGCATTCATCCGGTGAGACAGACGTGCTATATCTTGCACAGCAGGCACTCATGATGCTCCCGGTCGATACCGTGCTGGTGCTTTCTCATATGGATTTGCTGGATAAGAATGACTGGTTTCATTCACTTCGGGAAGAAGAACAATCTGAAGTGCTGCATTTGATCAGCCGTAAAAACAGTTCGGATCTCAGTCGATTTCTTCAAAAGAAAGCATGTCCGGAACATGATTATAAAGAACTGCTGATTGCGCTGACACTGAACGGATCAGCGCCTCAAATGGAGCAAAAGCTTGATGAACTGAATGAGTTTCCAGATCTTGCTGCTGCTTTAAAAGAACTGATCGAGCAGACTAAATTGTTGCCTTCGGATTCGCATCACCGAATTATGATCGATTTTTCGCTGGTCAACTCTCTGAATTACTATAATGGTTTGATCTTTCAGGGGTTTGCGGAAGGATGCAGTGATTATGTCCTTTCCGGCGGACGTTATGACAGGCTGGCAAGAGCATTTATGCCGGAAGAAAAAGCCTGCAGCGCCATAGGATTTGCGCTTTCTATGGATGTGCTGGAACCTATTGTAGGAGATTATGTATGATTACGATCGCTCTTCCCAAGGGGAGACTCGGGGATAAAGTTTATCATTTACTGGAACAGGCTGGTTATGGGTTTTCTGCCATGGACGATGTGGGCAGAAAACTGGTGATTGAGGATGCTGACAAACAGATCCGTTATTTATTGGTCAAACCGGTCGACGTTGCCGTATATGTCGAGAAAGGAGTTGCTGATCTCGGTGTTTGCGGAAAAGATATTATTGAAGAGAGTGCAGCAGACGTTTTTGAACTGCTGGACCTGGGATTTGGCAAGTGCTCCATGGCTGTTGCCGCCCCGGATGGATTTGTTGAGAATCCAAGGAAGAGACTTCGGGTAGCCACCAAATTTGAGAATATTGCCAGAGCCTATTACAGTAAAAGAGGCAGGGATGCTGAATTCATCCATCTAAATGGTTCGATTGAGCTTGCGCCTGTGCTTGGCCTGACCGATGTGATCGTTGATATTGTTGAGACTGGTAAAACCCTGAAGGAGAACCATCTGAGCGTGATCGACCGATTTATGGATATTTCAGCGCGGCTGATCGTCAATCGTTCCAGTTATCGCTTTAAAGAAAATGAGATTGGTGCGTTAGTTGATCGGTTAAAGGAGGAAATCACCTGTGATTAAAATCGAACAGTTATCCAGCAGCAAATGGCGCGAACAGATCCCGATGCGTTCGCAGTTTGAATATGCGGATGTCAATGCTTCTGTCGCAGCGATTCTGAAAGATGTTCAGGAGAATGGAGATGAAGCACTTCGACGTTATAATCTGAAATTTGATCATGCCGATACCCCTTTACTGGAAGTCAGCAAGGAAGAGATCGAAGAGGCTGTTTCCAGAGTGGATCCGGAGTTTCTGCGTGTACTTCATAAAGCTGCTGAGAATATCCGATCCTATCATGAAAAACAGGTACGGCACGATTACATCACCCATGAACAGAATGGCGTGGTTCTGGGCCAGCTCATTCTTCCAATTGAGAAAGTCGGTATCTATGTACCGGGTGGTACCGCTGCACTTCCTTCCACGCTGCTGATGAATGCAATTCCGGCCAAGCTGGCTGGCGTAAAGGAACTGGTGGTTGCATCCCCTCCCGGAAAAAACGGGACCATTCCGGATGTAATTCTGGCTGCTGCCTCGATTGCAGGAGTCGACCATATTTACCGTGTAGGCGGTGCACAGGCGATCGCTGCCCTCGCCTATGGAACAGAAACGATTCCCAGAGTTTACAAAATCGTCGGTCCTGGCAATATCTATGTATCGATGGCAAAGAAAATGGTGTATGGTCAGGTCGCGATCGATATGATCGCCGGCCCGAGCGAAGTAATGGTCGTTGCAGATGAATTTGCAAATCCTGCCTGGGTTGCTGCAGATATGCTTTCTCAGGCTGAACATGATAAGCTCTCCATGGCTGTATTGGTCACGAATTCCATGGATGTAGCCCGGAAAACGGCAGAGGAACTGGATAAACAGACTGCACTTCTGCCAAGACAGGAAATTGCCGAAGCTTCTCTTGATAACTATGGGAGGATCTTCGTCACGGATTCGATGGAAACAGCACTTGAAGTAGCCAATGAGATCGCTCCGGAACATCTGGAGATCTATACCGAGAATCCCTTTGCTTATCTGGGACAGATCCATAATGCAGGATCCGTTTTCCTTGGCCCTTATACCACGGAACCGCTGGGAGATTATCTGGCCGGACCCAATCATGTTCTTCCTACCAGCGGGACCGCAAAATTTGCCTCCGCACTTTCTGTGGATGATTTTATTAAGAAAACACAGATCTCATACTTTACCAGAGAAGCTGTTGGTCAGATCGCGGATGATGTGGCTGTCTTTGCCCGTCAGGAGGGACTGGAAGCCCACGCCAAAGCTGCGCTGATCCGTAAAGGAAATGGATGATGAACGAACAAAAATACTGGAGCAGGGCAGCAAAAGCTGCTGTTCCCTATGTGCCGGGTGAACAGCCAAAGGATAGAAAATTCATCAAGCTGAATACGAATGAAAACCCTTATGGTCCTTCCCCACGTCTTCTGGAAATCGATTTTGCCAGTCTAAGTACGCAGCTGTATCCGGAGCCGACGGTTTTGAATCTTCGCACAGCGATCGCGGAGCAGAACGATCTTTCTCCTGAGGAAGTATTTGTGGGCAACGGAAGTGATGAAGTGTTAGCCTTTGCCTTCTCGGCGTTTGGCGACGAAGATCATCCAATCAGTTTTCCTGACATTACGTACAGTTTTTATCCAGTCTGGAGCGATTTCTTCGGAGCGGAAAAACAGATTTTTCCGCTTGGAAGGGATCTTTCTATTGATCTTTCCATCATACCGGACGGGACAGGTCCAGTTGTGATTGCAAATCCCAATGCGCCGACCGGTATTGCACTGGGAAGAGAGGAACTGGAAACCTATCTGAAAAATCATCCGGAAAGACTGATGATCGTGGATGAGGCTTATGTCGATTTCGGTGCAGAATCGATGGTACCTTGTATCCATTCTTACCCGAATCTGCTGGTTGTTCAAACGTTTTCCAAATCCAGAGCCCTGGCCGGACTTCGTCTGGGATTTGCTATGGGACAGAAAACTCTGATCGATGCGATCATCCGGATCAAAGATTCGTTCAATTCCTACACTGTGAATACCTGGTCTCAGATCGCAGGAAAAATCAGTTATCTGGATCGGGCTTATTTTGAAGAGACTACAGACAGAATCATCAAAACCAGAGAAAAAACCAAGGAACAGATCCGGTCACTTGGATTTGATGTGACTGATTCCAAAGCGAATTTTCTATGGGTTAAACATCCCGAAATCAGTGGGATGAAGATCTATGAATATCTTCGCAGCAAAGGCATTCTTGTAAGGCATTTTTCTTCACCTGTTATTACCGATTATCTGCGGATCTCTGTTGGAACTGATAACGAAATGGAGCAGTTAGTCATCACCTTATCACAGCTTTTGAAGGAGAAATAAGATGAGACAAGCGAAAGTAGAAAGATCTACCAAAGAAACCAGTATTTCTATCTGTCTCGATCTGGATGGTCAGGGAAAGTATCAAAACAGCACGGGGATCGGCTTCTTTGATCATATGTTGGATGGTTTTTCCAGGCAGACACCCTACGATCTTGAAATCAATGCTAAAGGGGATCTGTATGTGGATCAGCATCATACAGTGGAAGATACGGGTATTTGTTTCGGAACAGCTCTGAAACAATCGGTGGGTGACGCCCGCGGGATCAACCGCTATGGGTATTTCATTCTCCCGATGGACGATGCACTGGTGCTTTGTTCTCTGGATCTTTCCGGAAGAAGCTTTTTGTCCTTTGATGTATCGATGCCGACTCAAAAAGTGGGTGATTTTGATACGGAACTGGTCCAGGAGTTCTTTCTTGGTCTCACTCGTTCCGCTGGTATGACTCTTCACATCAAACTTCTGGCCGGAACCAATACCCATCATATTATTGAGTGTGTCTTCAAGGCCTTCGGCCGCGCTCTTGCAATGGCAACGGGTATGAGCATGATTCGTCCTGGTGATATACCGTCGACTAAGGGAGTTCTGTAAGATGATTGCACTGATCGATTATGAGGTAGGCAATCTGTTTTCTCTGAAAGCATCGCTGAAAAAGATCGGTGCAGACAGCGTCGTCACGAGAGATCCTGAAGCGCTTAAGAGTGCTGACGGAATCATTCTTCCCGGCGTTGGAGCATTTGGAGAAGCAGCAGAGAAACTGAAGTATTTTGGTCTGGATCATCTGATTCGTGAAATTGCAGCAACAGGCAAGCCGCTTTTAGGTATCTGTCTTGGCATGCAGCTGCTTTTTGAGAAAAGCTATGAATACGGAGAGCATGAAGGCCTTCATCTGCTGCCGGGTTATATTGGCTCTTTGCGGGAAGATATTCCTTCCAGGGAGGCTATCGTCCCCCATATGGGATGGAATGAACTCCATTTCGTGAGCAGTGATCTTCAGAGAGAATGGACCGATAAGGAAGAAAACATTTATACGTATTTCGTTCACTCTTTTTATGCCAAGGATTGTGAAAAGGTGCTGATTGCTGATACGGATTATGAAGGGATCCGTATTCCTGCATTCGTTGGAAAAGACAATATTCTTGGCATGCAGTTTCATCCGGAAAAGAGCGGAGATGACGGACTGAATTTATTAAAGGAATTTATCAAATTAACAAAGTAGGGAACAAGATGCAGATATGGCCGGCAATTGATCTTCTTCATTCTCAGGCTGTTCGTCTGACAAAGGGAGATTATGATCAGGTAAAAGTATATTTCCACGATCCGGAAGAGATCCTTCAGTTTTTTGATAAAAAAGGTGCGAAGCATCTCCATATTGTAGATCTGGATGGAGCCAGAGAAGGAAGACTCAGCAATCTGGAAACGATCCGCCGTCTTTGCCGTGAAGCCAAGCAGGAAATCGAAGTTGGCGGAGGAATTCGTACGGAAGAAAGGATCGATATCTATCTTTCTCAGGGGGTCCGGTATGTGATTCTGGGAACGGTCGCCCTGGAAGATCCTTCTTTTACAGAGGAGATGATCCGCAAATATGGAGATCATATCGTCATTGGCGTGGATGCGAAAAACGGAATGGTCGCAACGCGTGGATGGGAAGATGTCTCGAGTGTTTCAGGTCCTGACTTCTGCCGTCGAATGCAGCAGATCGGTGTCCAAAGAATCATCTATACAGACATTTCGAAAGATGGCATGCTTTCCGGCACCAATCTGGATCTTTATCAGTCGCTGATTCGTGATCTTGCTCTTAAAATCACAGCTTCCGGAGGTATTACTTATCTGGAAGAAATCAAAAAACTCAAAGAAATGGGTGTTCACAGCGCAATCGTTGGCAAAGCACTGTATGAAGGAGTGCTGGACCTTGCGGATGTGCTGGAGATAAGCGGATCAGAGTCACCAAAGAAGGAGTAATTATGCTGGCGAAGAGAATCATACCCTGTTTGGATATTCGGAATGGCCGTGTGGTAAAAGGAAAACGTTTCGAGGGAATTCGTGATGTGGAAGATCCGGTCACCATGGCTGCTTTCTATAATGTAAGCGGAGCAGATGAACTGGTGTTTTATGATATTACGGCTTCTGCAGAAGGGCGAAAACTTTTTACGGAAATGGTCAGTGATGTGGCAAAGGAAGTTTTCATTCCTCTGACTGTCGGAGGAGGCATCAACGAGGTATCTGACTTTGAACGGGTACTGACGCATGGTGCTGATAAAGTCAGTGTCAACTCCGGTGCACTTCGTAATCCGTCCCTGATCGACGAAGCAGCACATCGCTATGGAGACCAGTGTGTTGTGCTTTCGATCGACTGTAAACGCGTTGGTACAGATTTTCATGTATTTTCCAAAGGGGGAAGAGAGGATACCGGACGCAGATTGTTGGAATGGGCATCGGAAGGTGTCGCAAGAGGAGCCGGAGAGATCGTTCTGAACAGTATGGATACGGATGGAGTCAGACAGGGATTTGATCTGGAAATGCTGGGTGTCCTATCTGGCTTGAAAGTTCCGATCATCGCTTCCGGCGGAGCCGGCGGCATGAAAGATTTTTCTGTTTTGTTTCATGAACTGCCCTGGGTGAGTGCGGGACTGGCTGCTTCTATTTTCCACTATAAGGAAGTCAGTATACAGGATCTTAAACATTATCTGCGGGATCAGAAGATTCCTGTCAGATGCTGAAGGAGGAAATATGGATCTTTCAAATTTGAAATTCGATGCTCAAGGATTGATTCCTGCGATCGTACAGGATTATTACACGAATGAAGTGCTGACACTTGCCTATATGAATCGTGAAAGTCTGGAGATCACACTGAAGGAAGAAAGAACCTGTTTCTGGTCCAGAAGCCGTCAGGAACTCTGGCGAAAAGGAGAGACAAGCGGGAATATTCAGCACGTTGTTTCTGTTACTGCGGATTGTGATCAGGACGCATTGCTCGTCAAAGTGATCAAGGAAGGACCGGCCTGTCATCTGGGAGATAATTCCTGCTTCCATAATGTGATCACCAGTAAAGAAGAGGCTCCTTTCAGTGCGGAAGCGCTGATGGATCTTCTGAAGAGGCGTAAAGAACTGCTTCCCGAAGGTTCCTATACGACTTATCTGTTCCAGAAAGGTCTGGATAAGATCCTGAAGAAAGTCGGAGAGGAATCGACCGAGGTCATTATAGCTGCCAAGTCTGCAGAAGGAAATGGCGAACTGATCTATGAACTCGCAGATCTTTTCTATCATGCATTGGTTCTGATGGTCGAAAAAGGGGTCAGTCTGGATGAAGTAAAAAATGAGCTGGCATCCCGTCATGTCATTGATCATAAAGTGAAGCAGGAGAAGCAGGTAGCGAATGGGTCTCATTAATCTGTTGCGGCCGGATCAGTATGTCCGATCTGTCTATGAAGTCGATTTTGATCAGTTGTGGGAGCAGGGGATCCGAGGACTGTTCTTTGATGTGGATAATACGCTGATTCCCTACTATGTTGATAAGATTCCGCCGGAAGCAGTCAAACTTCTGACGGATCTAAGACGAAAAGGATTCAAAGTGTTTATCTTGTCCAACGGACGAAAGACGCGTGTTGAGAGCATGGAAAAGCAAGTACAGCTGAAAGGCTTTGCACGCTCAGGAAAACCCCTTCGATACGGTATCTGGGCGCTGAATCGAAAGACCCATCTGAAAGGCAGGCAGATGGCAACGATCGGCGATCAGGTTTTTATGGATGTTCTGTGCGGTCATTTAGGCGGTGGAAAAGGAATATTGATCGAACCGATCGATCGTGTGAAAGATGAAGCATCCGTACTGAAAAGAAGACCGGCAGAAAAGAAAGTGCTGAATAAACTTGGCATAGAACTCTTCTGTGATCAGAATCAAAAAAACAGTTGAAAAAAGTCGAAAAATCGTTTAAACTATATCAGTATTTTACTTTATGGAGGATTTAATTATGGCAGACGTTCTCAGTGCCGGTGAGTTCAGAAACGGCGTGACGATCCAGTATAATGGCAATATCTATACGATTATCGAATTCCAGCATGTCAAACCAGGAAAAGGTGCCGCTTTTGTCCGTACCAAACTGAAAAATGTCATTGACGGCGGCGTGATCGAGCAGTCTTTCCGTCCCACCGAAAAGTTTGACCGTGCCATCATTGAGCGTAAGGATATGGAATATCTGTACAACGATGGTGAGCTGTACTATTTCATGGATCCCGAATCCTATGAGCAGATGCCTATCGGCGCTGATCAGATCGGCGATGCGCTCAAGTTTGTTAAAGAAAATGAATCCGTTAAGATTCTTTCCCATGACGGAAAAGTTTTCGGTATCGAGCCTCCCATGTTTGTTGAGCTCGAAGTTACTCATACCGAACCCGGTGCAAGAGGCGATACAGCAACGAACGTGCTCAAACCAGCAGAAGTGGAGACCGGTGCAGTCGTTCAGGTTCCTCTGTTCATCGATAATGGCAGCCGGATCAAAATTGATACCCGTACAGGAGAATATCTCGGCCGCGCCAACTGATTATTGGCTCAATAATTTTCGTTTCAAAGAAGATCCATTCGTCAGGATGGATCTTTTATATGTTATTTGAATAAGGAGTATATGAATATGCGCAGAAGCGGAATCCTGATGCCGATCTTTTCTCTGGCATCCCCTTACGGAATTGGCGATTTTGGTTCTAAAGCTTATGAGTTCGTCGATTTTTTAAAGAAAGCAGGACAGTCTCTGTGGCAGATTCTGCCGCTTAATCCAACAACCTATGGGGATTCTCCGTATCAGTCTTACTCTACGTATGCAGGAAATCCATATTTTATCAGCCCGGAACTGTTGATCAAGGATGGTCTTCTGACCGAAGAGGAAGCCAGATCTTTTGATTTTGTTTCCGATCCGAATAAAGTTGATTATGGAAAACTCTACTGGAATCGTCTGAAGATGCTTAAAATCGCCTACGATCGTTTTGTCCCGGACGAGAAGTATGATGAGTTTGTTTCGAAAGAACGCGAATGGCTGGAGGATTATTGTCTTTTCATGGCACTGAAAAATGCTCATGAAGATCATGCATGGATCGAATGGGAAGAAGAACTGAGACTGCGCGATCCGAAAGCGATAGCAAAAGCAAAAGAAGAGTATAAGGACAAAATAGCTTTTTATCGTTTCCTTCAGTATGAATTCTCCATTCAGTGGCATCAGCTGAAAGACTATGCAAATGAAAACGGAATCAGGATCGTTGGAGATATTCCGATTTATGTCGCATATGACAGCGCTGATGTCTGGGCTGGCTGCGAACTATTCCAACTGGACGAAGAGCGTGTACCGATTGCAGTAGCCGGCTGTCCGCCGGATGCCTTCTCAGCTGATGGACAGCTGTGGGGTAATCCTTTGTACCGATGGGAGGATATGGCAAAAGAAGCGGAGCCCTACCATTGGTGGAAAAACCGAATTGCCTATTCACTCGATCTTTATGACATCGTTCGGATCGATCATTTTCGTGGATTTGAAGCGTATTACTCCATTCCTTTTGGCGATGAAAGTGCCAAGAACGGCAAATGGGTAAAAGGTCCCGGATTCCGGCTGTTTGAAGAAATTGAAAAAACACTGGGAACCAATCTTCCGATTATTGCAGAGGATCTGGGCTATCTGACTCCCGAAGTCCATCAGCTGTTGGCGGATACCGGATTCCCTGGAATGAAAGTACTGCAGTTTGCGTTTGATCCGGCAGGAGATAATGATTACCTGCCTCATAATCTTGTAAAGAATGCGGTCATTTACACCGGTACCCATGACAACGATACGATCATGGGATGGCTGAAATCGGCTGCACCGGGTGAAGTTGCATATGCAAAAGCATATCTGCATGCTAATCAGGAAGAAGGATTCAACTGGACGATGATGCGGCAGGCTTTATCTTCTGTTTGTGATACCTGTATTCTGATGATGCAGGATCTGCTGGGACTTGGAACAGAGGCGCGCATCAATATGCCGTCCAGTCTTGGCGGAAACTGGCAGTGGAGGATCAGCGACGGATATATCAATGACTGGCTTGCCGGTATTGTACGGGAGAACACCGAACTGTACCGTCGGATTCCAAAGGAAGACAAAGAAAAAACAGCGGAAGGAAATTCCGCTGAATAAAAGAAAAAAGCTTCCAATCGGATTCGAACCGATGACCTACGCATTACGAGTGCGTCGCTCTACCGACTGAGCCATGGAAGCAATTGCCATATTACTATAGTATATTTTTCTTTCTTTGTCAAGTTTTTTCTACTCAAGGAGAGCCCTATGCAAGCTGAAACCAATCATTTGAATATTCTGGTTGGACAGTCCGGTGGACCAACTGCTGTTATCAACAGTTCTTTATACGGCATCCTGAAAGCCAGAACGATCTATCCTGAAATTACCGGCATATTCGGGATGATCAATGGAATCGAAGGCTATCTGAAAGGTCAGAAAGTTGACTTATCTCTGCTATCCAGAGAAGATCAGGAGCTCTTAAAAACAACACCTGGGGCCTATCTTGGATCCTGCCGATATAAAATGCCTGAAGATCCCAACGCAGATGTCTATACAGAGATTTTTGAACGTTTGAAGGAAGACAAAATCGATATCGTTCTGTATATAGGCGGGAACGATTCCATGGATACAGTAGCCAAATTGGCATCCTGCGCACTTAGAATCGGTTCACCGATCCGGTTTATCGGAATTCCTAAAACGATTGACAATGATCTTTGCGATACAGATCATACACCGGGATATGGAAGTGCGGCGAAATTTGTCGCCATGAACGTAAGGCAGATCGTGATGGATGCTGAAGTCTATCAGACGAAAGCGGTCACAATCGTGGAGATTATGGGAAGAAATGCCGGATGGCTAACTGCAGCGGCCAAGGCTGCCAGAAAGTATCCCGGGGACAACCCTGCATTGATCTATCTGCCGGAAGTTGATTTTTATATAGATAATATGCTGGATGAAGTGAGAGAGCTGTTAAAACACAAAAATGCGGTTGTTATCTGTATTTCTGAAGGAATCCACGATGCCAACGGTACGTTGGTCTGTGAACTTGGCGGATCCTCTGCAAAGGATGTATTTGGTCATAAACTCCTGGCCGGAGCAGGGAAGGTTCTGGAGAATACGATCCGACAGGAACTTGGTGTAAAGGTGCGCAGTGTTGAACTGAATGTTACGCAGCGTGCCAGTGCATTTGAGGCTTCGTTCACCGATGTAACGGAAGCTGTCGCATGTGGGGTCAAGGGTGTAGAACTTGCCATGGAAGGAAACAGCGGTCTCATGGTAACCATGCACAGGACCAATGAGAAACTGTTATATTCTATTGATTACCGAGGAACGAAAGTTTCAAATGTCTCAAATGAGGTTCGAAGCTTTCCTGTTGAGTGGATTACCAGGGACGGGACAGATATCAGTGAAACCTTTCTTTCTTATCTGATCCCTCTGATACAGGGAGAGTCCTATCCGCCAATGGAAAATGGACTGCCTCGATTTCTCTATCGGAAGCAGTCCATCTGATAAAACATTGATGCGATGCGGTTATGCGCCGAGAAATTCGGCCATAGCCGCATTTTGTATGAGATGACGAAGTCTCGTCAGCTTTCCGTTGGCACGGGTAGGATGGACCCGATTCGTAAGCAGAATAATATATAATCCGCTTTCCGGATCAACCGTAAAGGAAGTGCCGGTAAATCCAGTATGTCCGAATCCCCTGTCTCCGAAAAGATCTCCAAAGAAGGTCGGTTCCGGACCGCTCATCTGAAATCCAAGACCACGGTTTTCATCCAAACCGGGTGTATAATTGATCGTGGCCAGATTAAGCAGTCGTTTGGTGATCAGCGGATAACCGTCCATGGCAAGCATCCGACAGAATCGAATCATATCATTTAAAGAAGAGAAGATACCGGCATTTCCGGAAACACCGTTCAGAAATCTGGCGTTTTCATCATGAACAACTCCAGGAGGTGTTGGACCATTCAGGGACTCTACTTCTGTATAACAAATCGTCTTATCAGGCTCGAACTGATCTACCTGGCGATATCCTGTTCTTTCCATGCCAAGAGGTTCAAATGTCCAGCGTCTGGAAAGAACATCCAGTCCTTCTCCCTTTATTTTTTCAATGATTTTCCCAAGCAGAATATAACCCATACAGCTGTATGCGACACCTTTTCCTGTTTCATAAATAAGAGGAGCATTCAGTATCGTAGTAACAGCATCTTCCGGACTTTGGCATTCTTTCCATAGAAAAATCTCGGGCGGAAGACCACTGGTATGTGTCATCAGATGGCGAATCGTAATATTTTTCTTATCTTCCGGTACATCATCGAAGAAATCTGTCAGAGAATCGAGCAGGGAAAGCGTACCTTCTTCGATCATATGAAAAGCACAGAATGTTGTGCCAAGAATTTTAGTAACACTGGCCATGTCAAAAAGAGTATCTGCATCAACAGAGGCAGCATCAGGATCATAGGATACATTTCCGATAGTTTCTTTATAGAGAATGCGATCTTTTTTTCCTACGGCGATGGCAGCACCACTGTATACATGATCCTCAAAACCCTGACGAAACAGATTTTGTGTCTGACTCATAAGAAAAGCCTCCTTTACTGTGAAATTTTACCCATGACTACCGGATGACTAGCTCCGGTTGCTGCAGGAGCATTATTGCATGAACCATGAATGGCTTCATTTGCGAGGATCGCGAAAGCGACTGCCTCTTTGGCATTGCTGTCAAATCCAAGATCTTCATTCGTCAGCACTTCTATTTCAGGAAGTGAGATGCGAATATCTTCCATGAGAGCCGGATTCATACTGCCGCCGCCTCCCACAATAAGCCGGGTTGGCTTAACAGGGCAGAGGTGATGGACAGAATAGGCAATCGTCTGCGCTGTGAACATCGTAACGGTCGACAAAATATCTTGGGCCGGCAGACCAAGTTCAGAAGCTTTCAGGAATATTTTTTCCACATAGCGATCGCCAAAGTACTCGCGGCCGGTTGTTTTAGGCGGTTTTACAGGAAGATAGGGATCCTTCATCAGTTCTCTCAGAAGCTCTTCATTGATCTTCCCGCTGAACGCGATCTCTCCGCCTTTATCATAATGTAGTTTTCCATTCGTGATTCTGCTTGTGACTGCATCCATGATCATGTTCCCGGGACCTGTATCAAACGCAGAAAGATCTTCCAGTTTTCCGCCGGCAGGAAGAACGGTAATATTGCCAATACCGCCGATGTTCTGAAGACCTACGTTTCGTGATGGATCTGAATAGAGTATATATTCGGTATACGGAACCAATGGCGCACCAAGTCCTCCGGCAGCCATATCCCGCACACGAAAATCAGACACGGTCACTGCACCTATTCGTTCAACCAGTCCGGAAGGCTCACCGATCTGCAGGGTTGCACGGATCTTTTTCCCAAGATATTCTTCACTGACGGGAATATGATAGATCGTCTGTCCATGTGTACCGATAAGATCGATATCTGCAGGCTTGATTCCTGCCTTCTGACAAAGAGACAAGACTGCATCCGTAAATAGTTCGGTCAGATAGAAATTCATCAGACAGATTTCTTTTGCTCCACCGAATTCTCCCTTGGCGATATGAATGATTCGATCATGAACTTCTTTAGTATAGGAAGGAGAAACAAAAGCCAGCTGCCGGACCTTGGTTTCCAGTCCGTGACCGGTGATTCGGCAAAGCACTGCGTCGACACCGTCTGCGGATGTTCCGCTCATCAGTCCAACTACAAGCTTTTCGTTTTTTTGCATTAGATCCTGAAGCATTGATTGACCTCCGCGAAGTTTTGTAATATACTAAACTATTGACAAAAAAATGTCAAGAAAGGACCGCTCAATGAAGTCACTTAACAGCCGAAATGCCGATAAGGCGCTGTCTTTATACAATCATTCAATTCAATCAGGTGAACAAAATCTGAAAGTACTCAGCAAACCGGAATTTATCGATCTTTTTCTTTCTCCTTCCAAAGGAAACCGGACATTCGCTTCCTATACGGACGATGAGAACGGTTTTGTTATTGGAACCTATGACGGCGGAATTGATCGATTCTTTTTGACTATGATCGTGGTTGATCCTCAATATCGCAGAAGAGGATATGGGACCCATCTGGTGGATCATCTTCAGTATCAGATGGATGAACTGTCAGGTCAGCTTTGCCGAAAGATTCCACCGATGGAGATCTCTTATTTTGATCCAGTCAATATTCGGTGGATTTTACCGGGAACAAAGGAACATACCCATCAAAATTCTCAGGGTGTGAAACTTGGATCTGGTGCGCATCTGTTTTTCAAGAATCTTGGCTTCAGAGATTTTTCCACACAAAATACCTATCATCTGCTT
>JAFOIR010000238.1 GCA_017420625.1 Bacillota bacterium | reverse complement strand
GTCTGACAGAGCAGATCTACATAGCGGCTGACAGCAGGAAGGATTTCCTTATAGGCCATATCCAGCATTGTGGATGCTTCCATATGGATCGTTTTAGTATAGTTTTCAAGGGAGATCTCAAAACGCGATTTCAGCTCTTCTTCGCTGAAGATCCGATGCTTGGAGAAAAGTGCAACATTCTTTTCGCTGAGATAAGCCTTCATGGCGTCCGCTGTCGTCGGAAGGATACTGAGTCCTCTTCTTTCCGCTTCCTGCTTCCATTCATCGGAATAGTTATTGCCATTGAAGATGATCCGTTTATGCTCACGGATGACCTTTCGGATCAGTTCATCCAGTGCATCTTCCAGATCTTTCCCTTCGGCGATGTCTTTGTCCAGCTGATCGGCAAACTGACACAGCGATTCGGCTACAGCGGTATTGAGCACGACATTCGGGCTGGCGATCGACTGACCGGCGCCCGGCATACGGAACTCAAACTTGTTTCCGGTGAAAGCAAAGGGGGAGGTACGGTTACGGTCCGTGGTATCCTGCGCAAAACGCGGCAGAATATGGACTCCGACCCGCATCATCTTGCGGTCGTGCTTCTGATAATCTTCTCCCTTTTCGATCGTTTCAAGGATGTTGGTCAGTTCCTCTCCCAGGAACATGGACACGATCGCAGGCGGTGCCTCATTGCCGCCGAGACGATGATCGTTGCTGGCACCGGCGACTGATCCGCGCAGCAGATCGTGATAATTATCTACTGCCTGGATGACGGCTGCCAGGAAAATCAGAAACTGTGCATTTTCCTGCGGCGAATCACCGGGTTCCAGCAGATTGATGCCGGTATCCGTTGATAATGACCAGTTGTTATGTTTACCGGATCCATTAACTCCGGCAAATGGTTTTTCATGCAGAAGGCAGGCCAGTTCATGCCTGCGCGCGACCTTTTTCATGATCTCCATCGTCAGCTGGTTCTGATCCGTTGCACTGTTGACGTTGGTAAAGATCGGTGCCAGCTCGTGCTGTGCAGGAGCCGCTTCGTTGTGCTCTGTCTTCGCCAGTATACCCAGCTTCCAGAGTTCCTCGTCCAGATCGGCCATGAAGGCAGCGACACGCGGTTTGATCGTTCCGAAATAATGGTCCTCCATCTCCTGACCTTTGGGAGGTCTCGCTCCGAAGAGTGTTCTCCCGCAGATCACCAGATCCGGCCGCAAATAATACTTCTTCCTGGAAATCAGGAAGTATTCCTGTTCTGCACCGACCGTGACATTGACTCTCTGAGCGTCCTTGTTGCCAAAGATCCTCAGGATCCGAAGTGCCTGTTTGTTGATCGCTTCAACAGAACGAAGCAGCGGCGTTTTTTTATCCAGCGCAGCGCCGCCGAAGGAAAAGAATACGGTAGGAATACAGAGCGTATTGTCCTTGATGAAGGCATAGGCAGACGGATCCCATGCCGTATAGCCTCTGGCCTCAAAGGTCGAACGGATCCCTCCGCTGGGAAAACTGGATGCATCCGGCTCCCCCTTGACCAGCTCCTTGCCGGAGAACTCCATCAGGATCTTTCCGCCTTCCGTAGGATGGATAAAGCTGTCGTGCTTCTCAGCGGTAATTCCGGTCATCGGCTGGAACCAGTGAGTGAAGTGGGTCGCTCCTTTTTCGATCGCCCAGTCCTTCATAGCCGTCGCGATGACATCCGCGATCGCGGGATCCAGGCTCTTCCCGTTCTCCATCGTCCTTTTCAGCACATGATAGATGTCTGCCGGCAGACGTTTTTTCATGGCTTCTTCGCCAAATACCATCGAGCCGAACATAGCCGGAATACGGTTGCTCAGATTCATTTCATTATCCATCTAGGTTCTCCCATCTTGCTGTTTCATTCATACTGTTATTCAGATCCGGTGGTGTTCCAGCACCTGCTGATTCCGGATCAGATGTTCACTGAATAAGGGACCGTCCTCATATTCTGCTTCACCGGCCTGTGAATCGGTCGGGTCATTTCTGGAATGCTGTTTCGGAGGAATGAATTCAGCCTGAAATTCACTGTTGGCGGCCATCCGGAAGGTGTCCAGATTACCGAAATAGTAGTTCCAGCGCTCCAGATTACCGGCGCGAAAAGCACTGCCCCCGAAGGAAGGATCCGCAAAGAGCCATCCGTAGCCTTCGATATAGAACATAGCCCAATCGTGCATGCCTGCTTCCGCTGCCATTCCCTCATAGTCGGGTGTTACATAAAGACCTGACTGCCATCTGGCTGGTATGCCGGCTGAGCGGCAAAGCGTGATAAACAGAATTGCCATTGTCCCACAGTCTCCGCGCCTGCCCAGGGCAACATATTCCGGGATCTGCTCGATCGTAAAATAAGAGCGGGTGTAGGAATAAACTACATTGACCGTGCAGTAATCGTAAAATGCCCGGGCGATCCTGAGTTTATCCTTCGGATCTTCCGGATCCAGCCTGCGGCCGGCTTTTTCTTCCGCTCTTCGGGTCAGCTCAGCAGCCAGATTCCGGATGGTCTCGGTGAAATGAATACTCGGCAGTTTTTCAGAAAGATCATCACTTGTCGGCGGGTCTTCGGAAAAAGCGGCATCACTGCTTTTCGGCGGCTCAGTAAGATCATGGGCCGTTATGGTGCTGACATACTCATATTCCACGCTGAATTCGGTATTCTCGTCAAGTTCTGCCTCCCAGGCGACCGTCCTTGATGGTGCTTCTTCCGGCGCAACGGTTACTTTGCATGTTTCACTCTCAGGCGGAAAGATATCTAGGATACGAATCTTCGTCATATTGATCTGTGGTTTGGGGATCGGCAGATGAATGAGTACTTTGCCGGGATGAAAGACTTCATCACGGATCTTCAGGCTCGCTCTGATGCGGATCAGATCGCTTCTGCTGCCTTCACTGAGAATCATGCGCATGGATTCATTTTTCATGCGGCTGTTCGGTGTTTCTTCAAAATCTGCGTTCTGTGCCTGATTTTCAGCGATGCTTTCGCCTCTTCCCCGCGCTGCTCTTTTTGCAATGAACGGATTCACATCGACGAGAGTCTCATAAAACCTGGTCGCCAGATGCGGCTTGCCGTCAATATAGATCCAGTCAGTCGTTCCGCTGTCCATCAGACTTTCCAGTTCCTGTTCCGTAAAATCCGGGATCTCCTTTTGCACCAGGGCAACTGCTTCAGGTACTGTATAGCCATAATAAAGCGGCAGTCGCTCCAGGATTTCTTTTTCCATCAGGAGCCGCTTCTTCAGAAAATCCGGAGTTCTTTCTTCGCTTACCCGAAGATCAATGAGCCTCATCGCTCTCTTGAAGTCACCGCACCATTTTGCTTTCAGTATATCTTCCGGCAATTCACTCGCCAGAAGAGGAAGGTCTTTCATCTGCATAGGCTCCCCCTTTCCCAAGGTAAATTCCACGCTTATCAAAGATGGTTTATTATCTCACTTTTTCCCCGTCCGTGGCAAGAGTGAACCATGGAAAAAAACTCCCGACATTTCACAGGCAGATCCCTTCTCCTTTATCTATTTTAGATAAAGGACCGATCCGGTCGTTCATGAAAAGAAAAACAGCGGTTTGCCCTGGAAGGTTGGCATGCCGCTGTTTTTCGTATCCCGTTTGACCAGTCAGAGCATAGCTCCGACCGACGATATATATCGAAATTGTCACCTCGTCCCCTGACCCCGTTCGCAGTGGAAGTCTGCGATTCAGAAGACAGGAATGATTATATCAATAACCTGCCGCCCCGTCAATACCAGAAATGACTTTTTTTCAAAAAAACCACAACCTGTAGTGGTGGACGCTGATCGTCGACCCCTACAGGTTGTTTTTTCCACAAGATTCACAATTTTGGGCATCCCTGCGCTGCGCTGCACAGGCGGCAGGCGGTTGGTGAAGCCGCAATCCCTCCCAGTGCAGTCTCTCTGAGCTCATATGGGAGCGAGCGGCCGACCTTATACATGACGTCAACCATCTCGTCAAAGGGGATCAGGTTGTCGACGCCTGCCAGGGTCATTTCTGCTGAAACGAGTGCATTGGAGGCGCCAACCGCATTCCGTTTCTGACAGGGTGCTTCGACCAGTCCACCGATGGGATCACAGACAAGGCCCAGCATCGTTCCCAGGACGGAGGAGGCAGCTGAAAGCACCTGGTTAGGTGTGCCTCCGAACAATTCGACGGCTGCACCGGATGCCATAGCAGCAGCCGCGCCGATCTCAGCCTGGCAGCCGCCCTCTGCACCGGCAACTGTCGCATTGCGTGTGATCAGATAGCCGATCGCACCGGTCGTAAACAAAGCTTCCACCATCTGTTCATCCGAAAAACCATATTCTTCCTGCAACGCACAGAAAACACCCGGGATCACACCCGAACTGCCGGCCGTCGGCGCGGCGACGATCAATCCCATGGATGCATTGACTTCCAGGACGCCCATCGCATAGGCCATGGCTTTTGAAACAAGCGGGCCAACCAGTGAAGTTCCCTCCCGTCTGCGCTCGGAAACCTTGAATCCTTCTCCGCCGATCAATCCGCCCATGGAGCGATTTCCTGCCTGTTGACCTTCTTGTACCGATTCTTTCATGATCTGCCAGGAATGAGCCATCCTCCCGAGAATCTCTTCTCTGGTACCTTCAAAGTACTGTTCTTCCCGCCGGATCATCGCCTCGGAAATTCTGATCTGTTCCCTCTCGCAAAGAGAAAGGAGTTCACTGCCTTTTGAAAAATTCATGCTCCTGACTCCTTTCCTTAAAGACGGATCAGATTGACCTGCTGCACAGCAGGAATCTCCCGCAGTCTGTCTATCAGTGCATCCGGGATGTCTCCGTCTGCTTCGATGACGGAATAAGCATGTTCATGCTTGTTCTCACGATAGACATTCAGGTAAGCGATATTGATCCGATGTTCATACAGAACCTGAGTAATGTGTGCGATCACGCCCGGGATATCCAGCTGCTGAACAACGACGGTCTCGAGTTCACCGGCGATATCCACCGTTATTCCGTCGATCCGGCGAAGCCTTGCATTGCCGCCTCCGATCGATTCACCGACCACATCTGTCACATGACCATTCACATCTTCCGCTATGATCTCGACGGTATTGGGATGAACATCCTGATTCGTCGTATTGATCGTAAACCTGTACTCGATCCCTGCTTCCTCAGCAAGACGGAAACTGTCACGGATCCGCCGGTCTTCGGTATCGAATCCCATCATCCCTCCCAGAAGCGCCCGATCGGTACCATGTCCATGGTAGGTACGGGCAAAAGAACCGTACAGAATAAACTCGACTCTGCGAATAGGTCCCTGACACATTTTCCGCGCCATCAGTGCGATCCTGAGGGCACCGGCTGTATGGGAACTGGAAGGCCCGATCATATTTGGTCCGATCACATCAAAAACGCTGATCTCTTTCATGGTAAAACCATCCTAAACAATTTTGGTGAAAAAGGCCGTCCTTACCGGACGGCCTTCAAATTTCTGATCCTGTGTGCGGGATATCACCTGTTTACAGGGTGACCTCCTTGTGGGCTTCTGCACTGTCGTAAATCGCCTGCATGATCTGAGAAGTCTTGATATTGACGTCGATGCGGCTGGGCAGCGGCTCACGGGTGGTCACGTCATCTACGAATGCCGTGATCTCATTGAGGAACATATTGGTTTTCTTATAGGAAGGTTTGATCTCCGTGAGTGCACCGTTCTCCGTTCCGTAGATCACGAAATCGCCGCCGTAGGTCAGGCGGATACCCGCCTTGGTGCCCATGAAATCGATATAGGTTTCAGGAATACCGATGTTCTGAGCCCAGGCGCCGTTCAGGGTAATGACCGGTCCTTCGGTGCGGATGATGCCACAAACGGAATCATCGACATCATAGGTGCCGTTGACATCTTTGGTCATTTCGCTCCACATGTTGGTGTAGACGTAATTTTTCATATCCACACCCAGTTTGCAGAAGGTTTCACCGCTGACAGTGACCGGTTTGGGGTCACCGGTGCAGTACATAACGATATCCAGATAATGAACGCCCCAGTCGATCAGCGTACCGCCGCCGGCGATCGCTTTGGTCGTGAAAGCTCCGCCCAGGCCCGGAATGGAACGATGTGCCCGGAATGCTACATGAATGTGATAAAGCTCACCAAGTGTACCGGCATCGATGTACTCTTTGATCCGTTTTACGCTGTCATTGAAACGATTGACCACACCGATATTGAGGATACGGCCGGTCTCATGCTGTGCTTCCTGCATGGTCAAAGCTTCGGCATAGGTACGGGCAGCGGGTTTTTCACAAAGAACATCCTTGCCGGCTTTCATCGCATCGATCGAGATCTGTGCATGCATATAGTTGGGAGTACACACACTGATTGCCTGCACTTCCGGATCATTCAGCGCATCATGGTAATCCACGATGGCGATGCCGGAACCGTAGCGTTTAACAGCAGCCTCTGCTCTTTCCGGAATAATGTCGCAGAAATACTTGATTTCCGCTTTGTCACGGATCTCCATATAGGAAGGAATATGGGCAGAATTGGCAATGGTACCGCATCCGATCACGGCAATTTTTATTTTTTCACTCATGGAAAATGCCTCCTTAGCTATTCAGTGATAAGTAGTCAGAACTTCCGACTGCTTCAATCTTATTCCTATTTTACTCACTGCCCGCTCATTTGGCAATGCCTTTTTAAAGTTTCATTGAAATAGAATCTGATACGATAAATTATTCAAAAACTGATACTTTTCATATGGCCAGTTTTG
>JAFOIR010000237.1 GCA_017420625.1 Bacillota bacterium | reverse complement strand
TATTGTTGCTGACTTCTTGAATTGACATTTTTTAGCTCTGCTTGCCTGTCTCTGGGCTGCTCGATATACTGTCATAAAAAGACAGAAGGAGAGCCTCAGAGACGTCCCTAGGCAAGATGTTCCTCTGAGGCTCATGGTATTGCTACCATGTATAGCTTAACAGATTACGTCCGTGAGGGACAGTACATTTTTAACTGAGAGCAGTGATTATATTTGCCCGACCTGCAAAAAAGGCCATCTGCGCTATCGTGATCACTGCAAACGCATCCTCCGGCACGAGGGCGGCGTCTCGGAATGGCTTTGGATTCCCAGGTGCCGGTGCGACAACCCTGGATGCGGAAGGCTCCACCGCATGCTGCCGGATCTGATGGTAAATTTCAAGCAGTATTCCGCCGAGCTGATCTCCGGTGTCCTGGACGGGATCGTTCATCCGGATGATGCGGATTCGGAAGACCGGCCCTGCGAGGATACCATGAAGCGATGGCATCACTGGTTTATGGCAAACGAACTGCGTATTGACGGAACGCTTAAGTCCGTCGGCTGCCGGGACCTCGGTTTTGACGAGGCACTCCTGCGTTCCGGCATATCCCTGCTCGAAAGACTCCGACAGACCTCGGAACGATGGCTCGAGGCCATCCATACCTTCATTTACAATTCAGGTGGGCTTTTGGCGCCCAGCTGAGCCTGTTTTAATTACCGACTTTGCTTTGCTGTCACAAAGGGCATCCGGATATGATCACCGTAAAGGAGGTGGTCTTATCCATGAATACAATTGAAAGCACCAAAAAGTGGCAGGAAGATGAAGCGCTCCGCCGGTTCCGGCTGATCTCGCCGATCCTGGACGAATCTCTTGATCCGGCAAAACGGCTGCAGATCCGGAAGGAGGTCGCCGAAAAGAACGATGTAACGACCAGAAGCCTGTACCGTTACGAAGCGGCGTACCGCTCAGGCGGCTTCGCAGGCCTCAAACCGATGAACAGGGAACAAAGGCGCTCGTTTGCCCTGCCGGAAAACTTCGAGGAACTGGTCAGGGAAGCGATCCAGCTGAAACGGGAGGTACCGGCCCGCTCCGTTGCCCAGATCATCCTGATCCTGGAGATGGAAGGGATGGTCGTACCTGGCATCCTGAAACGTTCAACTTTGCAGAGATATCTTTACGACGCCGGCTTCGGTAAAAAGCAGATGAAGAAATATACCGAAGCCAGGAGCAGTTCCTCTCGGCGCTTCTGTAAGGCCCATCGGATGCAGCTGGCACAAGCGGATATCAAGTACATCATGAAGCTTCCCGTCGGCCCGGGCGGAAAGATGGTACAGTGCTATATCTGCTCCATCATCGACGATCATTCCAAGATGATCCTCGGTACCGGCGTTTATGATAACCAGGAAGCTGCGATCGTCGAGGACGTATACCGCCGCGCGATCCTTTCCTTTGGTGCTTTTGACGCCACGTACGTCGACAATGGGAGTCAGTTTATCTCCAAAGAGCTGGTCGACGCACTTTCAAGGCTTGGGATCAGGCACCTCCGGGCAAAGCCGTATTCGGGCCAAAGTAAAGGAAAGATCGAGGTCTATAACCGCCTGATCAACAGCTATATCAATGAATGCCGCGCCCAGAAGGTAAAGACCCTTGAGGAAGCCCGCCACTGGTGGACGCTGTTCGTCGAGGATTATTACCACGACAAGCCCCATGAGGGCATCCGGGAATACTACAAAAGCCAGGGGATTGATGTCCCGACAGCGGGTATCACGCCCCGTCAGGAGTTCAACCGCGATTCCCGTCCGCTGAAATATCTGGATGCCGGTATCGTCGGGCAGGCTTTCCTGCACTATGCTACCCGCGAGGTGGACAAAGGCGCCTGTATCAGTTTCGAAGGCCGGAAGTACGAGGTCAGTTCCGCACTGATCGGCGCCACCGTGGAGATATCCTGGGATCCAATGGCCTCAGAGACGGTCACCGTAAGTTATCCCGGCATGAAGCCTTTCCTCGTAAAGCCGCTTGTGATCGGGGAATTCTCCGATCCAATGCAGGAGCTGCCGCAGAGCATGCTTCCGGAGGAAGCGGAATGCTCCCGCTTCCTGCAGGGCCTGCAGAAGGTGCATGACAGAAAGCGTGTCCACAACACGGATGCGATCTCCTTCGGGGAATACAGGAAGGAGGCGGGCGGCAATGTATGAGCAGTTCTTCGAGATGATACACACGCCGTTTACCCGGGACGTACCGCCGGAAGCCCTGTATGAATCCCCCGCCATGAGGGACGCACTGGGACGTCTTGCGTATGTAGCAGACCGTCAGCTTTTTGCAGTCGTGACAGCCGATGCCGGCTGCGGAAAGTCCACCCTGATCCGGAAGTTCGCAGCGAGCCTGCCAAAGGAGAAATACATCCTTCTGTATCTTTCGGATTCAAAGCTGACGCCGAGGTGGTTCTACCGGGGATGCCTCGATCAGCTGGGCCTGGAAGCGCGTTTCTACCGGGGCGACGCCAAGCGTCAGCTCCAGAAGGAGATCGAGCTTGTCCGTGGGATCCAGCATAAATACGTCGTATGCATCCTGGACGAAGCACACCTTCTGGAAAAAGAGATGCTGGAGGAATTCCGTTTCCTTCTGAACTACCGATTCGATTCCATGAGCCCGATGGCGCTGGTGCTTGTCGGCCAGACAGAACTCTGGGAAAACAAGCTGAGGCTCCAAAGGTATGCGGCGATCCGCCAGAGGATCGATATCAATTGTGTCCTTCCGCACCTTGACCGTTCGGAAACAGAGAAGTATATACAGTCCCATCTGTCGTACGCGGGCTGTAGCAGGGATATCTTCAGTGATAAAGCAATGGATGAAGTTTTCAAGGTAACAACGGGAATTCCCCGTATGATCAACCGGATCTGTGAAAAGAGCCTGATGTACAGCTCCCAGCAGCAGAAGCGGATCATTGACGATTACATGGTCAAGTATGTAGCAGAGCATGAAATGCTTGCATAATGGCATAACAGAGGGTCGCGGTGCCGCCCTTCCGGCGGCACCGAAAACTCACAAAACGTATCGACAGCCTTGCGAGCAGTTCAGCGACAGCTGACCAAAGCAGTTCAGTGACAGCTCAGGCGAGCATTAACAGCTTTGGACCATATCAGGAATGATTATGTTCCGGGAAATAAGGGGAGGTTTGAATGCGCAGAATTGCTTATATCCTTGCGGCGGGACTCTGCATCATGTTCCCGCTGACAGTCCAGGCCGGACAGCTGATCCGGGACGGAAACGGGATCCGGTACCGGGAGGACGACGGCAGTCTCAAAATAGGATGGCATAAAGAAGAGAACGGGGACTGGTACTTTTTTGATCTTGAAACCGGAGAGGCGAAGACCGGCCTGTTCACTCTGGACGGGAAAACATATTATTTCCAGGAGAACGACGGCGTTCTGCAGACAAACTGCAAAAGGGACGTAGGCGGAACGGTGTGGCAGCTGGACGGAAACGGGTACGGAAGGCCGCTGGGCAGCAGCTATCAGGGATGGC
>JAFOIR010000236.1 GCA_017420625.1 Bacillota bacterium | reverse complement strand
TTCTCTGTCATCCCGTCCCCGGCCTGTTCGAACAGACTCAGCTGACCGTCGCATAGCAGATACGTTCGCTTCTCACTGCTCTGACCGAACCGGGCACGATTTTGATTCAGGATAATCTCGATTTTTTCTGCAGTGATCCGATCCCTTCGATGCTTTCCAGAAGATCCTTTCTGAACAGCGGATCATTTTCCGCAAGACTATTGATGTCTACCCCATCGCTGCCTGCTTTGGCCGTCGAGTGAATATACAGTTTTCTTTCACCGCCCAGATACATCGCGACATGACCCGGGAAGAAGATCAGATCACCTTTTTTGATCTGATCGATGGTTACAGGATGAAGCGGATAACCATCTTTGATGGCAGCGTCACGATAAATGATCACGCCATTCATCAGATAGACGATCGAGCAAAGTCCCGAACAGTCGATGCCAAGCGGGCTTTTGCCTCCCCATCTGTAAGCAGTCCCTTCATACAGGAAGACATCTTTGATCACTGCATCCCGAAAAGATTCTTCATCTTCCGGAACGGTTCGACTGATGCTCTGATAAGGTCTGGCAAAGGAAATCTTCGTATATCCGATTTCTCCGTTGACCATCCTGACAGCCATCCATCCGCCGGGAAGACCGCTTTGGTACTTTTCCTCGGCTCTGGCAATAACGCCGCCCCGCGGAATCCCGGTAAGGATCCGGCTGGCAACTTTCGGTTCACTCAGTACATCGATATAGGTTTTGGTAACACGAAGAAGACTCTCTCCTTTTTCAAGCCTATCCTTCCAGGAGCCTTCCTGAAGAGAAGTCCGGAGAACATAGCCTTCATAGCCATATTCCATGTCGATCTTCACCCACATGTCACCACGCCGGAACTCCTCTTCCGACAGGATATGGCAATTCATTCCATAAAGGCCTTCATCGATCACTACGCCGAAGTCTTTTTCCTGATATAACGCAGCAACATCTACGCTGATCAAAGCATCCATATTGTCTGTTCCTTTAATTCATTCCGTATTCGTGTGCAAGAAGTCTGAATCCTTCCAGAGAATCCAATACGGTTTTTTCCGATACGCAGAAGGCCAGTCGGAAGTACCCCGGTCCCATAAAGGTACTGCCTGGCACGATCAGGATGCGGTATTTCTTAGCTGCCTGACAGAATGCCTTATCGTCCGGAATCGGGCATTTCGGGAACATATAGAAGGCTCCCTTAGGCTCAACCATCTGATAACCATAGGCAGTCAGTTCCCTGTACAGAATCTCTCGGTTGCGGATATATACGCCCATGTCCGAAGTCTGGTCGGCACACCGGGCAACCACCTGCTGAATCAGAGAAGGTGCATTGACAAAGCCAAGGATACGATTGGCAACACCTGCTGCACCGATGACTGCATCCAGATCTTCCATCTGCGGACTGATCAGCAGATAACCGATACGCTCACCAGCCAGAGACAAAGATTTGCTGTAGCTGTAGCCCACAAAAGTATTTTCATAGTAATCCGGCAGATGAGGAACCTCGTAGTTGCCAAAGACGATTTCCCGGTATGGCTCATCGCTGATCAGATAGATCGCATGACCGTATTCTTTCTGCTTTGTCCGCAGAAGATCCGCCAAAGCAATGATATCCTTCTCCGGATAGATCACGCCGGTAGGGTTGTTCGGACTGTTCAGGATCAAGGCCTTGGTCTTCGGACCGATTTTCTGCTCCATCTCTGACAGATTAAGTGAAAAGTCCTCTTCTCTGGGAGAGATGATCACCGGGACGCCGTCAAAGTTCGAGATATAGTTGTTGTATTCACCGAAATAAGGTGCCTGGATCACGACTTCATCTCCGGCATCCAGCAGTGTTTTCAGTGCTATGTTCATGGCACCTGCTGCGCCGACTGTCATGATCAGATGTTTTCTCTCATATGACGTTCCGAAACGGCGGTTCAGATCCGCTGCAATACTGTCCCGAACATTTTCATAACCGACATTGCTCATATAACCATGAAGGAAAACAGGATCCATTTCATTCAGAATCTGGATAGCACTTTCCCGGATGATTTCCGGCGCTGGCGTATTCGGATTTCCGAGAGAAAAGTCATAAACGTTCTCTCTTCCGAATTTGGCCGCCATTTCCTTGCCTTCTTCAAACATGGCGCGGATCGCAGATCCGTTTTTCGCCAGATAACTCATTTTTCTGGAAATCATTTTACTCCTCCTCTTCCCCGGAAAGAATCGAGCTCATCAGCCACACGTCTTACTGACGATGCGATCAGCACTCCACGGGTATAAACATAAAAGCGTGTACCATCGACCTGATACTGTTTTCTGACACCAGCATACGTTTCTCCTGCCAGCACATTCCATTGATCAGGCAGCTCGGCTGCTTCACTTGCCGAAAGACCTGAGGTGAGATCTACCATGGCGCCCTCAGCGCCGGCATTGAAAATCACCACCAGCATCTGCGGTTCAAAGGCTTTCCGCCCGCGAATCGTATAGGCAATGATCTGATCCGTCAGCTGATGAAATACGATCGATCGTGCACTTTTTCCACTTTCATCCGTCAGGCAGGATGACATGCGGCGGATTGCAATGAGGCCGCGGTAATAGTCCGTCAATTCACGGAAAGTTACGGTTCTTCGCCAGTCCAGCATGTTGATATGGCTTTCTGCATTGTAACTGTTGCCTTCCCCGTATTTGGTCCGACCGAATTCTTCTCCGGCCTGCATGAAGCTCATACCCTGAGAAGTGAGTACGATCGAAGCGCATAGTTTATTGACAGCAAGCCGGATCAATTCAGGAGAATCAAACCCGGATCCGTCAGAAGAAGCAGTCATCGTCAGCTTGTCCCAAAGAGTATAATTATCATGACTGCTGACATAGGTAACAGACTGCGACTTACCTTCTTCCCTGCCTTCGCTTGTCCAACCGGGATGTCCGAGAATGGCATCCGCCAGTTCTTTCTCCAGAAAGCCTGCGCCGTTGGCATATCCGATCCGCAGTTTTTCAAAGGCATCGCCCTTGATCAGATCACGGGTCACATCATCAAAGACCCGCACTCTCGGATCCAGCAGATCCATATGCGGTTTATCTGCTGCATAAAGCGGATGTTTCTTATAAGGAGGGATCGCAACGGGAAGCGCTGCCCAGGGTTCACCATAGGTAAGATAGTTTTTCCCTTTCAGACCATCCAGCATGGAACGGATCTCATTCATCGTATCGACATCATGGATTCCCATGAGATCAAACCGAAACCCGTCAACATGATACTCTTCTGCCAGATACCGGAGAGAATCGAGCATATAAAGGCGGAACATGCTTCTTTCAGATGCGGTCTCGTTTCCGCAGCCGGAAGCATTTCCGATGGTTCCATCCGGAAGCGTACGATGATAATAATATGGCATTACCTTGTGAAACCAGGAAGCTTCCGTGAAATACGTGTGATTGTAGACAACGTCCATTACCACACCGATCCCGGCTTTATGCAGTGCCTGGATCATCTGTTTCATCTCACGGATCCTGACTTCTCCATGGAATGGATCCGTTGAATAGGATCCTTCCGGAACCATGTAATTAAGAGGATCATATCCCCAGTTGTATTGTTCCATATCCGGCTTTGATTCATCCACTGTTGCATAATCCATGAGAGGAAGAAACTGTACATGAGTGATTCCCAGTTTCTGCAGATAATCAACTCCAGTCGGAAACTCTGGTTTTGAAACGCCATTTTCCTGAAGAACAGTGCCTTTTTCAGTAAATGCCAGATACTTGCCCCGGTATTTCATTCCGGAAGATTCCGAATAGGAAAAATCCCGAACATGCACTTCCCAGATGATCGCTTCGGTTCCCTCTCCTGTATAACGGTAGGAATCCCGTTCCCAGCCTTCAGGATTTGTCCGCTTTAGATCAACTGCCATGGATCGACGTCCGTTCACCCCGGCCGCTTTCGCATAGGGATCAGCACTTTCTGTCCATTCATCGCCGATGTGAATCCGGTATGTATAGTAGATTCCATGAAAATCTCCGGAGAGCGTGACTTCGAAAACACCTCGCTGTCCTTTATTCATCGGAATACTCTGATAAGGCTTCTCATATCCTTCGATCAGATGTGTATCCTTTTCCCGGTTCCATCCCTCTGCTGAGCTTCCTGCATGATATAGAAGCACTTCCGCTTCATCAGCGGCTGGTGACCAGAGTTTGAAAACTGCCTCATTTGTCTTGACTGTACATCCAAGATCGTTTCCGAAATAGGTATAATCCCTTTCAAATTCAGGCGATTGATAATACCGGACAAGAGAAGGAATATCGCTAAACTGATGCGAACCGATTCTGAGCGAAACAGGGTGACGTTCACTCATACTGTTTTTCCTCCTTCCCTGATCCGAATAATTGTTCATAGAGCAATGGATCGACCTGATAGGTTTCCATCGCTTCCTTTACGCGCAAAAGTGCCTTCCCGGCCGCCATTTTTCCAGTATTTCTGGAACGGATCTTTCTGGCTCTGATAAGCACATTCTTGGGGGAATGCGCCATATCCACGAATTCCAGTACATCCACATTGTATCCGCTTGCACGAAGCAGATCCGCACGAATAGCATCCGTCAAAAGTGCCGCAAACCGTTCCTTCAGGAGGCCGTACTGAGACAGACTTCCGACCGAACCCGCTTTCATCTGCCCGTTCAGCTCGTGCTGGCAGCAGGGTACCGAATAAATTCTCTCTGTGTCCCACTCGACTGCGTGTGCAAGAGCCAGATCGGTAGCAGTATCACACGCATGCAGACTGATGACCAGATCGACCTGAAACTGTGGATGATATACCGCAATATCCCCTACTTCAAAATGAAGCCCACAGTAGCCATAGGATTCTGCAATCTGATTGCATTTTTGAATGACATCTTCCTTCAGATCCAGTCCAACCATCTGTACATCGATCTTCCGGACATTGGTCAGATATTCATAGAGTACAAAGGTCAGATAGGACTTGCCGCATCCGAAATCAATAATATTCAGTTTTTCAATATCCGCTTCGATCCCGTCATCAATCATCTCAACGAAGCGATTGATCTGACGAAACTTATCATATTTTGACTGAACGATCTTCCCGTCCTTTGTAATAACGCCGAGATCGATCAGGGGTTTGCTGAGCTCTTCCGGACGAAGCCGATAGTTTTTCTCTCTGTTTTGCAGGGACAGTTCTGTCTCTTTGTTTTCTTTCTTTTGTTCCTGGAAGAAAATCTTTCCTTTTTTCGAAAACTTTACCAGTACATGGCTCTCCGGAAGATCCAGATTGATCTCCGAGAACTGACCGATGTGTTTTTCAATATAACCATATAGATCAGTACAGGATATGTTCTGTTGAAAAGCCTGTTTTGCTGTAAAGCTTTCCGCCTGCAGCATCTTTTCCTGCCGGATCATTACAGGCCGTATCACGATCTTGCGAACCTGTTTTTCCTGTGGGATATCTTCCGACTTTTTGGGGTTTGAAAATGTCAGCCGAATCAGATCTTCCCTCACAATCCTGCGAAGTACATCATCTTTTATCATAAACGAGTTCCTTAAATCAAAAAATCACATAATCTGTATTGTACCATAATCCTCGTTCAATTCCAAGATTTTTGCTTGACAAATCTAATCAAATCAGGTACACTATATCAGTGTCTTTTACAGGGGCATAGTTCAATGGTAGAGCAGCGGTCTCCAAAACCGTAGATACGAGTTCGACTCTTGTTGCCCCTGCTCACGGGATCCTTTCGAGGATCCCGTTTTTCTTTTGAAAAAAGAGCCGTTCCTTGGGTTTTTGGGTCTGTCCAAGGGACGGCTCTTTCCATGTCAGCCTAAAAGCAGCTGTTACATAAGAAACCAGATTAAAGGTTCTTTGATACTGTCCGGAAGCTCAACCATGACTGCCTGAAGGGTTTCCTGAGAATTTCTCAAGCCGGAGATGAAGTCTCCGAACATCAGATACAGGATCGCTCCAACACAGAACAGAGAAAGAAGCGCTGCGATGATCCAGAGAACAACACGCAGTGCGCCGCCCTTCTCCTCATCGGTCTCGTCATCGAAGTCTTCATCTTCATCATCTTCATCGTCATAATCTTCGTCATCTTCATCGTATCCGGTCTCGGGAATTTCCACGCCTGCCAGTTCAGCAGCATAGCGTTCCTTCTCCTTCATCCGAAGCTCACGTTCTGCACGACGAAGCGCGATCTTCTTAAGACGAATGGTCTCCGGATCATCGGGATCGAAGTAATCTTCTTCATTTTCTTCGTCATATTCCTCGTCTGAAAGCTCTTCCTGAGGAATGCTGACCGGTGCTGCAGCCGGAGCTGGTGCGGCCTGAACCGGCTGCACAGTCTGAGCTGGTTTGGTCGCAGGAATACTCAGCACCTCATCTACGATATCCGGTTTTTTATTCATAGCCTGCTGCTCGCGTACGATCGGAGCAACATCTGTGATATCATCAAATTCTTTTTCTTTTGCAGAGTGATCTTCCTCGACGGTTTCAAGCACCTGATAAGCTTTTTCGCTCACACGAGGAGAACTCATAGCAACTGATTCAGCGGCGCGCGGTGCAGCTGGTTTTGGAGTCTCCTGAACCGGTGCCTGCTGGATAGGAGCGGGTGCTGGAGCTGGTTCAGCTTTTACTGGCGCTGCCGGAGCTGTTTGAGGTTGAGGTGTACGCGTCACAAAAGAGGGTGTTGCAGAAATCTCTTCGATCACTTCTTCTGCTTTTTCTTCAGCAATTACCGGAGCAGCAACAGAGAAATCATCTGACATAACTTCGAATGTCAGCTCATTTTCCGGTGTTTCCTTTTCTTCCTGAGCAGACGGAGTCTCTACGAAAACCGGCTTTTCCACCTCGATCTCTTCATCGAGCTGGGAAGCCCATTTTCTGAAATCAAACCGGCGGGTCTCCTCGGTAAGGACTTCTTCTTTTGCTGAATCCGAAACTACTTCAAAAGTAGGTTTGGGGCCTTCAACAAATCCGGGAACTGCTGCACTGGCAGCTGCTGCTTCAGTTGCAGCAGTGGAAGCAGCCGGTCGAACTTCAGGTTCCAAAACTGCTGCCGGAACAGGCTGAGGTTCGCTCTCATAAACAGATTGAGACGCAGGCTTAACTTCGGGTTCCGAAACTGCTGTAGGTGCTGGTTGAACAACTGGCGCAGGGGCCGGCTGAACTGCTGGTGCAGGTGCGGATGCCACCGGTGCTGCCGCTCTTTCCTGTTCAGGTTCGACTACACCGATTTTACCGGTACTGAAACGATGTTTACCCGTCTGGAAAATGTTGGAATCTTCGACTCGTACATTGGTCAGCGTATCGATATCTTTTGTCCGGGATACCTGTTTGGGATCCTCCGCTTGTTTTACCTGATTGCGTTCTTCCATCGCCCGTTTGAATGCAGTGCCGTTTTCTTCTTCCTCCCGCATTCTGGCAAGCGCTTCTTCTCTTCTCTTACGACGTTCCTCCGCTCTTTTTCTGGAACGCTCTTTTCTCTTTTTCTCCTGAATATACAGATACAGGACAGCTGCAATAATCAAAACGACCAAAAGAATTACCGCGATCGTTCCGACCTGCGACATCAGCCTGATATAACCAATCATTATTTACACCTCGATGATAAGACTTCATTCGAACATTATATCAGATGCAGAGCAAAATGTACAGAAGAATATTGTAACAAATTTGTAACAACTTCCCGTCCATTTTCAGGCAGGTTTCAGCGATTTTACACCTCTTTTTTCTGCTCTTCTTTTTTCTGCAGACAAAATAATCGTCTGGTCGGTTTTTCTTCTCCCGGCCAGGCAAAATACTCTCGTTTCACGACAGCAAAACAATGTGAAAAAAGTTGCTCCCATTCTTCGTCACTGCGGGATACGAGACGCAAAACACCATCCACATACAGACGGTTTCCGTCCTCCAATGTGAGCCCTCTTTTGTCAGCCATATCCGGAGACAGATAGTAATTCATCCCGATAAACACACAGACATCTGCTGTCGCAATTCTGGCAAATTCCCGGATGATCTGATCCGCTGTTTCCGTTGGAATAACATCCAGCACGTTCGAACAGATGATCCCGTCATACGTATCAGAAGGAACTGACTGAAGGAAGTCCAGCCCACCACAGGCAAGATGAATACTGCTTTCCATACCGTATCGGGAAGAATATGTTTGAGCAGCTTTTACAGCACCTGGTGCTGCATCGACAGCTGTCACATCCTTACACCCGCTTTTGGCAGCAATAATGGATGCCCAGGCTGTCCCGCAGCCAAAGTCCAGAACCTTTTTCTTATGTCCCAAAGTACAAGCTGCTTCAAAGAGTTTCTCAGAAGGAGCTAATTCTTTGAAGCTATCCTCATCTTCCGTTAATTCCGTTTCTTCTTCCGGCAACTCAGTAAAGACCTGATCCCAGAATTTGACCAGATTCTGATTATCCTGAACGATCTTCTCATACGCCATAACGATATTCCTTTTCCTCCTTATCGTTTGCTTTCAAATCAAAAGTCCTGATAACCAGATCTGCGACCTCTTCAGGAGACAGGTTGGTATTATCAATCTTCAGATGGTTTGTAAACCAGATTTCACCTTCATCTGAATTTAATCTATGCTCTTTCGTATCTTTCAGCAGATTGGCTTTGCTCCAGACAAGATCCCGTTTGGATGCTTTGCGTTCCATCCGATGTGGTGTTTCATTCCTCGCCAGTCTTGCCTCCAGGCTCGCACTCAGTTCAACAAAAAAGAAACTGCCGCCGCTTTTGGTAAACTGGTCAGACAGATTTGTCAGATAGTCTTTTTCCTCCTTCATTTCAAACGCACAGACATAGGTAAAGATCAGATCCACCTGATGCTTAACAGCCAGCTCAAAAGCTTTCTCTCTGAAATAAGAATTGAATTCTCTTTGGGCTGGTGTACCAAATCCAAAGATCCGATCAGATATTTCAATACTGTCATGGTTCATCATTAAATTGTATTTCAGTTTATCTCTCAGACTTTCCGCTACTGTCATTTTGCCTACAGCCTGCGGTCCGCAGACTACGATCAGATTCGCCATTTACGTATCTCCCTTTTCCCATAATAAAAACCGCTCGTCCTCCTATTATAGTGAACGAGCGGTCACGTGTCAATATGGATCGATTCCTGGCAGTCAGTGTTTATCTGCCCAACTGATGCTGGCCTGTTCTGATAGCAGCGATAACACCACCGTCGATCAGAAGGTCAGTTCCGGTAATGAATCCGGCATGTTCACCCAGCAGGAAAGCGCCGGCTTCGGCAATTTCATCCGAAGTCCCGCTGCGTTCTGCAGCAGAATTGTCAAGCATACGTTGATATCCTTCTCCTGCAGCGGAAAATTCATCATATGCCAGCGGGGTGACAATGACTCCCGGGCTGATCGTATTGATTCTGGCTCTGCGTTGTTTCCATGTCGTAGCAGCAGCCTTCTGTACCTGCAGATGATTGATGCGTTTCGCGATCATGTAGGCAATTCCGGAACGCTGCATCGCTGTTTCCTTTACAAACGGAAGATCCATCAGTTCGTCTGTCGGGGTTTGAAGGATCTGAAGTTCAATCTCATTCGGAATCGGATACATATAACCGGTCTGGCTGGAGATAACAAGTCCTGCACCGCCTTTTGCCATGACTTTCCCGAATGCATCCACGGCATAACCGGTACCTACCATATCCAGTTTCAGAATATGTTCAGGAGAAGCCTGGTTGGGTGATGCACCGGCTGTATCGATAAAGTATTTTACTTCGCCGAGCGATGCAGCTTTTTCTGCAAAAGCTTCTCATGTGGATTTTTCTTCATTCTAGAATCCTCCCAGCCCGCGATGTCCATAAACCTTCAGCCCATTCAAAGATTCCTCTAAAGTACGGAATTCATCTTCGGTCAATTCCACATTGGAGGAATCGAGATTCTCGATGATCCGCTCCTTGTTTTTTGATCCCGGGATCGGTACGACATTGGGATACTTATGCAGCATCCAGGCCAGACTGATTTGTGCTGGCGTTGCGTTTTTCTTCTCTGCAAACTCTTTCAGCATTTCTACGATCGGTTGGTTGCCGGCAATATTGGTACGTGAAAGCTGCGGAACCCAGTTTCTCACATCATCGTTCTTTTCAAATTGTGTCTGAGGTGTGATTTTCCCGGAAAGAAGACCACTGGCAATGGGAAAGAAAGGCACGAATCCAATACGATTCTTTACACAATAAGGAATGATCTTTGCTTCAGAATCACGTTCCACCATGGAATAGATATTTTGAATTGCAGAAAGCGGGGTGACCTGCTGAGCCCGATCGATCACATCAACGTCCACCTGGGAAAGTCCCCAGCCGCGGATCAGACCGTCATCGATCAGCCTTCCCATCGCTTCCGCTACCTTTTCTACCGGCACGCTGCTCATACGATGAAGATAATAAACATCCACATATTCTGTCTGCAGCCTTTCCAGAGATCCTTCCAGATGATCCCGGATCGTCCGGTAAACGCTTCCGGAAGTGAACCCGTGAAGCATCAGTTTTGTGGCTATCACAACATTCTCCCGAAGGCCCTTCAGTGCTTTTCCAACGATCAGCTCATTGTGTCCGATGCCGGAAAGATTGGGGCTGTAAACTTCCGCCGTATCAAAAAAAGTACAGCCATGCTCATAGGCGTTTTGAATGGCTTCGATGCTGTATTGCTCATCCGGTATTTGTCCGTAACCATGGGAGAAGGCCATGCAGCCCATTCCTACTTCTGAAACCTCTATATCTCGAAGAAATCTTTTTTTCACGCTTACATACTCCTGGTTCATTATGCACTTTTTACATTTGATTACAGCAGGTTATTTTTCGAAAGCCATCTCTGTACGTTAGCTGTCGCATTTGCTGCCTGGCTTCCGGTTATGGAAAGTCCTGCTTTTACGGTTGCACCTGGACAGGTCTTCCTGATATCCCGTTCACTGCCGCCCATTCCGCTGCCTTCATTCGTGCACAAAGGAAGGATGGTCATACCAGAAAAATCAAATGCCTCCAGGAAAGTGAATACAGCCATCGGCATCGTACCCCAGTAATTCGGATAAGCCAATATGATCGTATCATACTCATCGATCGAATCCGGATAAGCAACCAACTGCGGACGAGCATCAGATCTGAGATCCTTCTTCGCTTCTTCGATACAGGCCATATATACCGGTGAATAGGGTTCTTTCATCTCGATCTTAAAACTGTCGGCTTCGATCATTTCATTTATTAAGCCGCAGACAATCTCTGTATTGCCTACTTTTACATACCGCATTGCACCGCCGAAATAATTCTCATCTGCCCTTGAAAAAAAGGCAATTAATGTCTTAGCCATTGTCATATCCTCCTGATTCATTTATTTCAGAACCGTTTTTATTCTTTTTATGGTTTTATTATATTGTATTGCTATTGCAAAGTCCAATCGGATCATGTTATACTTGATTGAAATTTTAAATAGCAGGTGTTGATGATGACAACGAAACAAATCGATTACTGTATAGAACTCGCTCATACATTGAACTTCAGCCGGGCAGCTGATAATCTGTTTGTCAGTCAGCCTACTTTTTCCTATCAGATCAAACTTCTTGAGGATGAGATCGGTTTTGCCATCTTCGAACGGAGCGGCAAAGGCGCTTCTCTGACACCAGCCGGAGCACAGTTCGTTTCCTTCTTAACAGGAATGCGGCAGGATCTTAAACGTGCGATCGAACAGGGTCAGAATTTCAGTGCAATGTATCAGGACAGTATTTCGATCTGCATGATGGTTCGTCAGGCTGTTTGTTTCCTTCCTGAAGCGATCAGTATCTTTTCAGAAAAAGAGCCAGGCGTTCAGATCACTCCTTTATTCCGCTATGAGGGGAGTATGGAAATGTTTCTGCAAAATAAAGCAGATATTGTATTTGCTCTAAAAGAACAGACCCGGCAAATTCCTGGTATCCGGGTCCATGATCTTTTTACAAGTCGCATTTATCTTATTGTCAATAAAGATGATCCTCTTGCACAGAAAAACCTGATCCTCGAAAAAGACCTTTTCGGACAAACATTGATGGTGGGCGGAGGGTCTCCACCCTCTCTGCGTGCAGTGCAGCATCGGTTGATCAGTTCAGGGAAGATCTCATATTTTAACAGTGCAGATCACGATACCACCCTCACTAACGTAGCCGCCAGGCGTGGCATCTGCTTAGCACCAGGGTTTCTGAATGATCACAGCGATCAGTTTGCCTGGATTCCCTTCGATTGTCCTGAAAATTTCTCTTGTGTGCTGTGCACCCATAAAGAGGATCAGCGGCCATCGCTTAAGCTGTTTCTTTCCATTTTGAAGAAGCTCTATCAGGATACCGTAGCTTTTCCTCTTTGATCAGGCAATCTTATCTTAGTGGTGCTCGATTCCATTGACATTCAGCCAATCAGCGACATCATCCGGCATAGAAGATCCTCCGGAATAATGAATCGAAAGACCTTCTCCCATAACCGCATTGGGAGCTAGTTTAGCGATGGCTGTCAGACTCTGGCCAAATCGTCCCCCGCCATGAGAACAAAATGGTATGATCGTTTTTCCTGAAAAGTCATACATCTCAAGGAACGATGCAATCGGCATCGGGATTGATGCCCACCAGTTGGGATATCAAAGCAGTATCACATCATATTCATCGATGCTTGAGAGTGGATCAGCAATCTCCGGTCTGGCCTGTTTATGCTGATCTTCCTGAGCTTCCATCAAAACCGTGTTATAACTCGTGGAATAAGGTTCGACCAATGTGATCTCAAACAGGTCGGCACCCGTTTGATCCTGAATCTCATAGGCAATCCCCCGTGTATTGCCGCTCCAGGAGAAGAAGGCAATCAAAATGCGGTTCCCTGTTTTTTCCTGGGTAATGAACTCCTGTGCAGTAACCGTTCCTTCTACCTCTGTTTCTGCATTGCGCACGAGACGAACACCCAGATTGGGAGCGATAAGATCTGACTGACCGGCAGCCCGATAGGCACTGCGCATATTCTTGCCGAAATCATTCCATCCTCCTCCGCGATAGACATGTCTCGTACCTGATTCAGCACCTGTAGGATCAACACTGTCCTGCAGATCATAGGCACCATAGTAATCCCAGCACCATTCATTGACATTGCCGTGCATATCATAAAGACCCCAGGCATTTTCATAGAAACTGCCGACTTGAGGTGACCCCAAAAACGCTTCCAGGGTCTTCTATTCTTTTTGTACGGAGCCGCACTGGAATATGCGGCATTATAATCTGAACTTTACCAAATGTACGGGATCAGTCTGTACTTCACTTTCTTCTTGTATGCCTCATACCCTTTAAGATCCTTTGTGAGTACCTGCTCTTCATTCCGTATCCGTTTGACAATGATCGGTATGTAGCACAGCATGATCACAAATGAAATGACGGATCCCAGTACCAGCGGCATCGCAAGAAACAGAAAGACCGTCGCCATGTACATCGGATGCCGTACAATGCCATAGAGTCCTGTATCAATCACTTTTTGGTTTTCCTGCACTTCGATCGTTCGGGAAAGATAGGTGTTCTCCCGGAGCACTTCAGCATATAATGCATAGGCCGCCAGAAAAACTGCTCCGAAGATGATACTGACCGAAAAAGGAAGCATCAGCCATCCAAACCGAAAGCTGAGTCCTGCCAGTATAAAAGCAGCAAGAAACATGATCCCGC
>JAFOIR010000235.1 GCA_017420625.1 Bacillota bacterium | reverse complement strand
ATGCTGTTGATGCATGGACAACCACTGCAGTTTCCCTGACAGATGATCCTCTCTACAGCGGGTCAGAATTACTTTTCCTACAGGAAGGATTACATGTTACGTGGTTAGCAACCCTTGGTGAGTGGGCTTATGTTGAAGTAAGCAGTGGTGATTGGGCTCGCGGCTTTGTTCCGCTCTCATCCGTCACAACATCACAAGAAATTGATATGGAGAACAACCCTAGTGAAGGCGGAGAAATAGTTTACGATGGGGTTGTAACTGTGTTTCATGATGACCGAATCGAATTTGAATTACACATTGCGGAGAGTGGCCTGTTAGCCAGCAGCGAAGTAAGTCAGATCCGTGTAACAGACACTTTTGGCGATTCCGTATTGGCGATCCTTTCGCCTGATTCATACGGAACTTACTATGGTAACTGCAGTCTTGGCGGCGATGTAACATCAATTACGCTTACCGCAGTTGATGACGCAGGTACCGCATATTCCCAAATTGTCAGAATAGAATGGTAATCATCCTGGCTTCACCCCGGCCAGACTTTATCAATAAATAGCCAGCGTGTCTGCGGATTCATGCCATTGAGCAGTCTGTAGTGACCAACTGTAGTGGAACGGAGAGCAGTCGCATCTGACTGCCACCGCCGAAGACCTGGCCTTCTATGTCTGGCACGAGCCCAGCGGGGAATGGGTCGACGGCATGGGTGGGTATGAGTAAGCATAGAAGAAAAAATTAGCCGGAGGTTGTACTCATGAAAAGATTTGCTTCAGTTCTTCTCTCTTCTGATCATCGTGATCAGTGCAGTTTCTTTCGCCGAGGAAACGCCGTGGGTTACCATAGAAAATGTGCGGGAACACAGCAGCTATGTATGGCGCGAAGAAATCCCCCGCTATAACGGAGCGGAGGAGCAGGGATTTCAGCCGCTTGCCATGGATCCGGCGGAGGCTTGGCAGCGCCTGCGGGACGCTTATGATCGGGGTCAGGATGAAGCGACCCGCGAACTGCTTCAATCCTGGGGAATCGAGATGGAGCCCTGCGGGGCGCCTGTGCTTCGGGAGCTTATCAGCCAGGCAGACCTTCAGCATCATGGGAATGCAAGCATTTCAACCGAGAATGTGCCGTTGGTGCAGCTGATCAGTTTTTCCGGATGGGGCTGGGGTGAAGAAGGGACCCTGATCTTTGTAGAGCATTGGCCCGATTGGTATGACTTCACGCTCCTCCATCGTTTATCTCTTAAATGTTACATTCCTCGTCTGGCTAAACCGAGAGCCATATGGTATATTTGTTACGATGTAGATAGCGAAGGAGGTATCGAACATGAAAGCGAAATTGCTGTTAATGGTTATACTACTATCAATCCTTTCCCCTATGAATACATGTCCAGCAGAAGCAGCATCCGGTATAGATGCCAATGACATCTTTGTCCTGGAAATGAACAAGGCCATATCTACGAAAGGACCGTTTTATACATGGTCATTGGAAGAAAAAGCTGATTTTTACAATAAATATGTTTACCACAATACAGGAACACGGAGAGGTGTACCAGATGAAAGGCATATTGGAACTGAAGCGGTTAAAAATCTCGCATATGATTATCTATGCTCATATCTGGATTGTATTAAGGACGATTTATCTGATTATATTCCAGATGTGGATTTCTGGGTTGAAGTTAACATGCAAGACTTTGATGAGCACGAATATTATTCTGTATGCTTTTTAACAGAAAATACTGATACAGGCAAGTACGAGAATACATATCAGTTAATGATATCTGCTTATACAGGCTCTCTCATCCAGCTGTTGGATATAAAGCAGATGACTGCAGATTAAACCTGCAGTCATGGTTGACTATGAAAATGGAGTTTTGCCAGACAATTACGGCATGCAAAGGAGCAAATACAAATGAAAGCCAAAGGGTTCATTCTCTTGTCTGCGATTCTTATGATCACGATGTGCCTTGCCGTCACGGCTTCGGCGGAAATCGTGGGAAGGACGGCGGATGGGTATATCCATCGCTATACTGCAGATAACGGTCAGGAGATTTACTTCGTCTCCATCGAGAAGGAGCCTCCGGTCAGATATGAAGATGTCAATTTTGATGGACATCCGGATCTCGTCATGGTTACAGCTTTAGGGGCTTCCAACGCCTATTACGAGTTCTATCTCTGGAATGGCAGCGAATATGAATATGCTGAACACTGGATCGATGATATTATCAACTATGAGTTAGTGGACGGACAATATCTGGTATCAAGGAGTAACGATGGCAATGCGGGTACATTGTTTCATGCGGAGATTTGTGTCTGGGATGGAAATGTCCTAAAGAGCATTCGCACCATAGTGTCAGAAGAGGAAACATCCATTGTATGGGAAGGCAGAATCGGAACTCAAACTACAAATCTGGACCGGCTGCACGTTACTGTATGGGAAGCAGACAGTCTTGTAGGTGAGGCAACGGTATTATGGGAGAAAACATATGAACCCTTCCCTGAAAACCAGGCTGCCCTTGATGAGATGGAAGCGCATCTGTGGGATGGACTCAGGAAGTAAGAAATGGCCTGCGTGGACAGTACCCGCAAGATGCGTGAGAAGCTTCCTGTCAATCGGACAGCGAAAAATGAGCGAGATATTATAACAAAAAACCTCTGGCGGCCGACAAAGGCTGCCAGAGGTTTTTGTGGGGAAAGCGTGAAAAGTAGTCGTTTCGGTAAGGATATAAGCTCATGCCCGGATATACTTCTGCTTGCTGCTGTTGGGCTTATCTGGGATTGTGCGCTTCAGCCTGCCGCTTTCCAGCAGGGGTAAAAGAATATTACGTCTGAAATAATCCTGCGATTTGATGCCGCAGAATGATTGCATCTCCGTGCGACTTCTGGCTTCCTTGCAATATTCAAGAAGAGCGTTTAATTTCTGAACATCAAGATTAACGCGTATGACTTCACCACCGACTTCACCACCGACTTCACCACTGACTTCACCACCGACTTCACCACTTGACTTGCCCACTTGCCCACTTGCCACAGGTAAAATACTCCCCGGACCGACCTTTGTCATGGAGCCAAAGGAGAGCGGGATGATGATCTTGAATACGTCGCCCTCGATGAATTCCGGCTCCGCGCCGCTGTACATCATGGTGTACTTATAGCTGTTCCGCATGCCGGAGCCCAGCTCGTCAGCATACCCGATTTCTCGGAATACTTTGCTGATGGTGGGATTCTTGGCGAAGGGCTCAAAGCTTCTGATGTCCAGCGCACCGATGCCGTGTGCCCGGTTTCCATTTTCCACGGTGATCCTGTCTCGCTCGATCAGCAGCTTGGCCACATACCCGCTGGAGTAATCCCGGTGAGCCAGGGAGTTTGAGATAATTTCGCGTAGGATCTTGTCCCTGGCGCTAACACTCTGGATGCCGTCCAGCACGAACAGATCATTCAGATGCTTCTGCCCGAAGGCGAACATCTGCTCATAGGATTCCAGCAGGTTTGTTAGAATGACCTCCCGGTCGTCATAGCGATCTACGTTATAGACGCGGTAAATGCAGTCTGTTTTGTGATGAGCGCAGGCTGAGGCGATCATGTTGTCCGTGCCAAACAGCAGAACTGCCGCCAGGGTGATGCCGGTTCTTCCTTCTTCATCCGTCAGGATCAGCCCACTCGTTCGGAGCAGTTCTTCATTGTCCATATCTGCCCAGGGATGACGCTGCTTATCGAAGAGCTGTTTCCGGGTAATCGCCATCTCCCGGGCTTTGTCGATCAGATCAGCGCGGAGATCGGATACGCTCCAATGGGGATAGACCCTGTTTACGTAATAGGTGCTTTGCTTGCGGGCATAGCACTGAAAGACCCGGTCGGATAAGTCGGTAATGTCCATATCCGCATCGCCATTCCTGTCAAAGATCCGCCCTTTATGACGAACGACTGACGGGCTGACGGGAACGTGAATGTGGATGATATGGTATTCGCCGGCCTGCTCCTGGATCATTTTGCCTTTCTTGTCCACGCCGGAGAAGGTGCCATCAGAGACGAAAAGGTACTCTCTGGCTGACAGATAGAGCGGCGGAAAGATCTTATCCTTGTTGTTGGCCAGCGTGACGAAGTTTGTAATGAGCTTTGCTGCGGCCGACGGATCGACGCCGAAAACAACGCCGGTATCGTGAACGCCCAGGAAAATATCGCCGCCCTCCCGATTGGAGAATGCGCAGACGGAATCAAATAGGGATTTCGGCAGATCGGTTCTGGCTTCCTTGTATTCGACCTGATAATTCTCTCCATGCCGGATCAGAGACAGAAGTTCCTCCGGCAGGCTGGGAATTCTGCTGCTCATCGCTGATCACCGTCCTGTCCGTTTTCAGTCCGTTTTACATAAGTCAGCTGAATATCATAGCCCAAGGCTTCGACCATGCTGGTAAAGGTTTTATTGACGACTGTTTCCTTCTGCCGGATCACCCGGTTGACATAGGCGGGCGTAGTACTGATTTCATGCGCCAGTTTGGCCTGCGTTGTCCCGGCTTCAATGCACATGACTTTTATATCGATCTCAACGTTGTTTTTGACCACGATCCATACTCCTTTGACAGCCAGATTGAAATTGCACATAAGAGACAATTAATTATATCTCAGTACAGCATGGATTTCCAGTATTCTGGAGTATTATTTGCTTGTTCTATCCCAATGATACTTGGATCGCAATCTCGTTGTGCCGGGATTCGTACTGGCAGAGTGCATTAGAACGGGCCATTCGAAAAAGCCGCCTCCAGGGAGACGGCTAAGTGGAGCATGATTATGCATAGACCAGTTCGTTGAGGATTATTTCTTCTGTCCGCTGCCGGATGCTATTCATGCATCTGACCCAAGCAAGTTGATCTCTTGTTTTCATCTCTTCGCTGATGCCTTCAGCATCTGCCATTTGTCGGACCATACGGTCCATCCGATCAGCGCAGCAGGTATCGATTTCCGCCAGGTGCTCGTACAGCTTTCCGGAAAGGATGAGTCGCTCATACAGCCCGGGGCGATGCTTTTCAAGGTAGCTTTTGCGCATCCTGCCATAGCGGCCGATGCCCTGTTGGGGAGTTTCAGCAAATTCAAGAGCAGGGAAATAATAGTCTCCGTGAAAGGTATAATGAATGCCGTTTTCGATGATTTCCTTTTTCATCTGTGCCATGGTGATGACCTCCTTTGTTACGTTTGTTGATCAGTTTGCTTGTTTCTGCCCCCTTCAACAGCGTGCCTCAGCAGATCATCTCCGGTTGTTGGTTCCACCCCAATTTCCACCCCAACCAGGGTTTACTCAGAGTGTATGATATTGATCGATTTTGTCTGATTCGATTCCAACTTTGTACCAGATTATACAAAAAGATGCATTATTTACAGCTGCCTCCGACTTCAAGTCCTGTTTCCCGCACCACAGAGCCCTTGAGAAATCAAGGGCTCTACTTTTTTTGGCGACCTTCCACCCCAACCCCACCCAACGGATCTGTAATTGAGGTGGGGTTATACACCATGCAACATGGTTGAGTGAAATTTACTGTTTTTGTTCATCGCTTTACAACCCGGCGATGAACTTTTCCATACGGTTCGCGCTTTCCTTCTGCATGGTGGCGGTGATGTGTGCGTAGCGATCCAGTGTGAATGCCGAGGAGTAATGCCCTGCGTTCTGCTGGATCGTTTTTACATCATCTCCAGCTCGGATCGAGCTGACCACATAAGTGTGTCTCAGATCGTGCACCCGGTGATGCTCCAGTCGGGCTGCCGCCAGGATGTCCTGAAATTCCTTCCAGATCGTCGGCTGGAAAAAGTGGCTGCCATCCGGGTAATTGAACACCAGTCCGGGGAATTTACCTTCATCCCACAGATCGCCCATCTCACGTTTCTGTGCCTCCTGATCCGCTTTGTGCTTCTTCAGCACTTCCATCACGAAGGGAGCGGGAGCGATCACGCGGGTTTTGCCGTTCTTCAGGGTTCCGAATACATAATCCTGACCCTTGACCCGCGTCTGCACCAGCTGCTTCTCGATGTGGATGACGCCGTGCTCAAAATCCACGCAGTCCCAGGTGAGACCGATGATCTCTCCAACCCGCATCCCCGTGAAAACCGCCGTCAGAAACAGGGCCTCAAAGGGATT
>JAFOIR010000234.1 GCA_017420625.1 Bacillota bacterium | reverse complement strand
CGCTGATCCCCAGGCAGAAGGCAGTTATCAGAGCGATACCTGGGAGACCTTTGACGGCCGCGTGATGGCGGCTATACGCAGTACGACACAGCCGGGCGAGATCAAAGTTAAAATCAGCGCCGAAGGCTGTGAACCGGTAGAGATTTCCATTACGGCGATAAGCCGCTGAATAAAAAACAAAACCATTCATTACAGGAGGAAAGGAAAATGATCAAGATCTACGGAATGCCTTCATGTCCTTATTGCGATTATGTCCATGAACAAATCGTGGGACGCGAGGATGAGTTCGAGTACATCAACATTGGCGAGCATATCCGGTATCTGAGCGCCTTTATGAGACTTCGGGATACGAGTCCTGTTTTTGATCACTGCAAGGAGATCGGTGATGTGGGAATCCCTGCTTTTGTACTGGAAGACGGTACGATCACGATCGACCCTGCAGACGTAGGTCTGATCGAGTATGGTACAGCGGGTGCCTGCTCCATTGAGGATCACAAAGAAGGAAGAAAAGGCTGCTGATCGATCATGAGAATCCTGATTACCAATGATGACGGCATCGAGGCGCCGGGGATCCGGAAACTCGCCGAGACAGCCAGGCGCTTCGGAGAAGTATGGGTCATTGCACCGGACGGACAGAGAAGTGCGGCATCCCACAGCTATAACTTTCACCATCCGGTTAAGGTCTCTGATTGGGATTTTCCGGTGGAAGGCGTGAAGGCCTATGCCTGCAGCGGGACGCCCACCGACTGTATCCGTGTCGGTGCTTTGGGGATGATGCCGGAAAAGCCGGATATCGTGATGACCGGCATCAACCAGGGATATAATATTGCCGGCGATATTCAGTATTCAGCGACCGTCGGCTCCGCACTGGAAGCAGCGTTTCTGGGTATTCGCGCGATCGCGTTTTCTCAGGCTGAACTCGAATATTCAGAGATCGTTGACAAGTATCTTCCGGAAATCATGGAAGAATGCATCAAGATCGATCCGGGGAAGAACCGGATCATGAATGTCAACTTCCCCGCCTGCCAACCGGAGGAATGCAAAGGGATCCTTCGGAACTGCACGGTCTCGCAGGATCCGTTCTATGAGGATATCTATCAGGAAGAGGTGCTGCCAGACGGCGTGAGTGAATATCATCTGATCTATAAACGCCACTGGGAAGCTGCCTCAGAGGGAACCGATCTTTATGCGGTCGGTCACAATTATATATCCATCGGACCTGTCACCAATATCAGTTAACAAGACTGACGAAGAGAGCACGAAATGTCGGGTATCGGTTCGCCTTGATTGATATACTGATCTCACAGTAAGCGAAGGGAGAGGGAAGGATGCAGGGCTGGATAGAAGGATTTCAGGGATCCATTGATTTCATGGAAACGAATCTGACGGAGGATCTGGACATCGGGGTCATTGCTGCAAAAGCGGCATTGTCACCATTCTACTACCAGAGAATCTTCGGGGCTTTGTGTGGGATCACGGTCGGTGAATATATCCGGGCGCGCAGGATGACACTGGCAGCACAGGAACTCAGCCGGTCAGATGTGAAGGTGATCGATATAGCCATCAAATATGGTTATGATTCACCGGATAGTTTTGCAAAGGCTTTCCAGCGATTTCACGGCATCACACCGTCCGAAGCCAGACAACCAGGTGCACCGCTCAGATCCTTTGCTCCGCTGCACATCAAAATTACAATGGAGGGTGGAACGATGTTGGATTATCGGATTGTGGAAAAGGCACCGTTTACGATCGTCGGTGTAAAGAGACGCTTTAATTCAGATACCAGTTATCAGGAGATTCCGAAGTTCTGGGATGAATGGCTGGCACAGGGCGAGAAGCGGTCGATCATGGGAACCTTTGGTGTTTGCCTTGATATGGATGGCAAGGATTTCGATTACTGGATCGCGGATCTGTATTTTCCGTGGGAGGATATCCCGGAAGACTGTGATACAAGGGTGATCCCGGCAAGTGCCTGGGCACAGTTCCCCTGTACGATCAGTACGCTTCAGGATACCAATACGAAGATCTGGTCAGAATGGCTGCCTGCTCTATCGGGGTATTCCCTTGCCGGTGAATATGCGATCGAAGTATATCTTCCTCCGGAAGAGGGCTCAGGGGAAATGCTCGTTTACATCTGGGTACCGCTGAAAAAAGACTGAAAGATAAAAATACCGCGGTTATCTGCTATATATGGATGACCGCGGATTTTTCGAAAAGGCTGGGGAAAGAAAAACGGGAGAAAATGAAGCGTGAAATACGAATGGATAGACGAATTCTTACTAAAGATGCCGGGCGTTACAAAAGATCTGCAAAAGGATTGGAATTGGATCCGTTACCAGATTGGCGGAAAGATGTTTGCCGCAATATGCCTGGATGATCATGACGAGCCTTATTACATAACTCTCAAGCTGGAGCCGTTAGAAGGGGATTTTTGGCGTAAGCAGTATGAAGATATAATACCCGGCTATTACATGAATAAGGCACATTGGAACTCCGTAAAAGCAGATGGAAATGTGCCGGATGAAAACTTAATGGATCTGCTTGAAAAGGCATACAGGATCGTACTTGGAAGCTTGAGTAAGAAAAAGCAGAAGGAAATATTGGAAGATGAGTGATTTAGTTCATGATTAAGATACTATTCGTTTGCCACGGCAATATCTGCCGGTCACCAATGGCGGAATTCTGCATGAAGGATCTGGTTCGAAAAGCCGGATTGGAGAAAGAGTTTGTCATCGATTCAGCAGCTACAAGTACGGAAGAGATCTGGAATGGAATTGGAAATCCGGTTTATCCTCCTGCGAAGAAAGAACTTTTACGGCATGGGCTTTCCTGCGAGGGGAAGAGAGCGGTACTGCTTCGAAAAGATGATTATGTCAGATATGATCTGATCATCGGGATGGACCACAACAATCTTCGGAATATGCGCCGGATCTTTGGCCAGGATCCGGAAGGAAAGATTCAGTTGCTGCTGGATTACACGGATCATCCGGGTGATATTGCAGACCCATGGTATACAGGAGATTTTACCCAGACCTGGAATGACATACTCCGGGGATGCAAGGGACTGTTAAAACAGGTTTAGGAAAGTTAAGGAGATATGATGCTGAAAAGACTGACAGAACGAATATGGTATTTTCCCTTTGAAGAGAAGCGGGATCGACCGAATCTTGGCTATATCCGCGGAGATAAGTGGAGTATGGCCATTGATGCCGGTCATTCACAGGCACATACCAGAGCGTTTTACCAGGAGCTCAAAGAAAATGACCTTCCGCTGCCGGATATTACCGTGCTGACCCACTGGCACTGGGATCATACCTTTGGCATGCACGCCGTGAACGGTATTTGTATTGCCAATGAACGAACCAGTCAGTATCTGAAAGACTTTCGCAGAAGACTAAAGCAGGAGGGAAAGAATGTCTTTCTGGATCTTGATGAGAGTATCCGCCTGGAATATGCAGGCGATCAGGATGTGATCATAACCGATCCGGATATCGTATTCAGCGGAAGTCTACTGCTGGATGCGGGAAACTGTCCGATCAGACTGTTTCAGGCAGAGGCACCGCATACGGATGATTCCACGCTCATTGAAGT
>JAFOIR010000233.1 GCA_017420625.1 Bacillota bacterium | reverse complement strand
GTGGTGGAAGTCACCGTCGAGCATCTGGATCCTGCGCTTATTGACCGTCTGGTCCAGAGGATCACCACAGAAGTCAAGGGCGTGAACCGTGTGCTCTTTGACTACACACCGAAGCCCCCTGCAACGGTGGAGTGGGAATAATCCATGAAACGCTGCAAACCCGCATAAATACTGGGTTTTTGAGGCTTCAAGCAGCCTCGTGACAACGTTTTGACAACACTTTAAGCATTACTCATAAATAAAGAGCTAACTGATTTTTGTTGGATCAGTTAGCTCTTTTTCTTTTGTCTGGAAAGGAAGTGGATAAAGATGTCAATCCTTCAGTCTCTTCTTGAGCGCCTTAACCATGGCATCGCTCAGCTCCTGCGAGGGTACTTTTGCGGTGATCTGTGTGTCATCGTACTCGGGATAATAATAGCGCCATTTGTCATATTCATCTCTGCTGATCTCTCCGGCATGGTACTTCTCTGCAATGATTGCCCATGCGGAAACCTGTTCAGAAAGCTGGGCTGCCTCTTTTCCCCTGCGAGGGTCAATGCGGAAAAGGATTTCCCCGTCTTTGATCTCGACAACGAGACCATAACGATCCTCAAGAGCGAACAAGGTGTGCATGATACCGAAAAGGCTGTCAATATCAGGCACATTGAGAGCAAGTGGAGAAACATCGAGCGCAGCAGCCAGGGCTTTGGTCAGATCCTCCTTCGGGGTGCGTGTACCAGCCTCATATTGAGCCATGCGGATATCGGCGGTCTTCTCCGGAAACCCGACCAATGTACCAAGATATTTCTGTGTCATGCCCCGCAGGTTGCGGATAAAGCGTATTCTTTCGCCAATCGCCATAGGAAAAACCTCCTACATATGTACTTGTGCACATTATAGCAGAAGCGTTTAAGAGTGTCAAGGATATCTTAAGCAAAAATATTTAAGATTTTCTCGAAAACCCCTTGACTTTAACAGATACGTTTAGTATAATGAGCAAGAACTAAACAATATCGTTTAAGTTTCAACCGTCGTGTGTCACGGTAATGGCACATCCGCCCGGGCAAATCGGAAGGCGGCAAGAAAGTATTCCGACACTAAAGAAAACAACTGAATAAAGAACGGAACGGAAGGAGGTAAAACATGGCGAGCAACACTTTTATGAAGGTGGACGAAGTGGCAGAAACGCTTGGAATCTCCAAGTCCTACGCTTACAAGATCGTTCAGAAGCTTAACGCAGAGCTTAAGGACAAAGGGTTCTTAACCATCGCCGGACGGGTCAACAAGCAGTACTTTATGGAAAAGACCTGCTACGGCACAACCGAAACCAGAGAAAGGAAGTGATTTGAATGGCAGTCTACAAGGAACTGAAAACAAACACATGGAAGGTCTACTATCGTTATACCGATTGGCAGGGAGAACGAAAGCAGACGACAAAGCGGGGCTTTCTGACGAAGCGGGAAGCCCTGGCATGGGAGCGTGAACAGCTTAACAAGACGAAAGCGGATCTGGATATGACCTTTGCCAGCTTCGTGGAGACCTATACGGCAGATATGAAAAGCCGGATCAAGGAAAACACCTGGCATACCAAGGAGCATATTCTCCGCACGAAAATTCTCCCGTATTTCGGGAAGCGAAAAATCAACGAGATACAGGCAAAAGACATCATTGCCTGGCAGAACGAAATGCTGAACAGCAAGTATAAGAACGGGAATCCTTATTCGCCGGTCTATCTGAAAACGCTGCACAATCAGCTCAGCGCCATTTTCAACCATGCTGTGAAGTATTACGGGCTGCATGAGAATCCGGCGGCAAAGGTCGGCAACATGGGTAAAGCCAGAAGCCGGGAAATGCTCTTCTGGACGCAGGAGGAATATCAGAAGTTTTCCTTTGCGATCATGGACAAGCCAGTTTCCTTCTATGCCTTTGAAATGCTCTACTGGTGTGGCATCCGGGAGGGTGAGCTCTTGGCGCTCACTCCGGCAGACTTTAATTTTGAGCGCAAAACGGTCTCAATCACGAAATCCTATCAGCGGATCGACGGCAGAGACGTCATAACCGATCCTAAGACGCCCAAGAGCGTCCGGGATATCGTAATGCCGGACTTTCTGGTGGACGAGATGCAGGATTATATGAAGCAGCTCTATGGGATCGGAGACAACGACCGTATCTTTGAAGTTTCAAAGAGCTACCTTCACCATGAAATGGACCGTGGCGCAGCCGCCGCAGGCGTAAAGCGGATTAGAATCCACGATCTCCGTCACAGCCACATTTCCCTGTTGATCGACATGGGATATTCGGCTGTAGCGATTGCGGATCGGGTCGGTCACGAAAGCATCAATATCACGTATAACTACGCTCACCTGTTCCCGTCCACACAGACGGATATGGCGAGCAAGCTCAATGATTTCAGAAAGGTGGATTTGTAAAATGTCAGCAAAAAACAGAGACGAACACAATCGTTGGAGAAATATCACAGTGGGGTTCCGGGTATCGCCTGAAGAAAACGAGCAGATTAACGCTGCCGTGGCGCTCTCCGGCCTGCCCAAGCAGGAGTATTGCTATCGGAAGTGTCTGAACCGGGATATCGTGGTCCAGGGCAATCCGAGAGTGTACAAGGCGCTGCGAAACCAGCTTGCCGCCGTTCTCGATGAACTCAAGCGCATCGAGGCCGCCGGCGAGCTCCGGGACGAGCTGCTGGACAACATCGAGCTGATCACCCGGACGCTGTATGGAATGAAGGAGGGATCGGAATGACGGATGAAATGAGAATGACCACCCTGAACACATCTGTTGGCGCAGATGACGGGCGATCACTCACAAAATGTACTGGCGATAGTATAACCGATGAAGCCGAAGAAATCAAGAGTTTTGAGGAATGGCAGCGTGAATTGCTCAGACTTTCAGACCCTTCCTACCTCAAGACTGTATCCATGACAGAGCTCTTTGACAACGTGTATCAAAGCAGGCCGCCGATCATAGACGGTCTGCTCTGCCGGGGAATGTACCTCTTCGTCGGGGCTCCGAAGATGGGGAAGAGCTTCCTCATGGGGCAGATCGCTTATCACGTTAGCACCGGAACCCCTCTCTGGGGCTTCCACGTGCGGCAAGGCACGGTGCTCTACCTTGCCCTGGAAGACGACTTTGGACGCCTGCAAGAGCGTCTATACCGGATGTTCGGAACGGCGGAGAATGAAAATCTGTTCTTCTCCGTTTCGGCTAAGCAGCTTGGGAGCGGTCTGGACGAACAGCTCACCCGGTTCCTTCGGGAGCACCCGGACACCTCTCTGATCATCATAGATACGCTCCAAAAGGTTCGTGAACTCGGCGGGGACAATTACAGCTATGCCAACGATTATCAGATCATTACCCGGCTCAAGAGCTTTGCAGATGCCTATCGAATCTGTCTCATGGTAGTGCATCACACCCGTAAGCAGAAGGCTGATGACGCCTTTGATATGATTTCCGGCACGAACGGTCTGATGGGTGCGGCGGACGGCGCTTTCCTCCTCCAAAAGGAAAAGCGCACGTCCAACGCCGCCACCCTGGAGGTCTCCGGCAGAGATCAGCAGGACCAGCGGCTATACCTTCTTCGG
>JAFOIR010000232.1 GCA_017420625.1 Bacillota bacterium | reverse complement strand
GGCTTGCCGCCGCTGAATAGTCTTCCGTCTTCGCCGACTGTCATGGTTACGACGACAGGAAGATCACTGTTTTGCCTGGCTGCCAGAGCAGCTGCTTTCATCTCATAGGGATCACTCATCGTTTCGATCAGGATGAGATCTGCTCTGTCCTTTCCAGCCAGGACGATCTCGGAAAATGTCTCGTAGGCATCCTCAAATGTGAGATCTCCGAGGGGTTTGAACAGTTTTCCGATCGATCCGATATCCAGCGCAGCAAAACCTCTTCCAAGATCTGTCGGAACGTCCTTTAATGCCTGATCTGTCAGATCAAAGGCCGCACTCACAAGATCCGCTACCGTATAAGGCGTTCCTTCCAGTTTGTATCGGTTGACTCCGAACGTATTGGCCTGGATAACATGTGCCCCTGCCGCCAGATAGTTTTCATGAACCCTGAGAATCTTTTCCGGATGGAGAATATTCCAGGTTTCAGGAATATCGCCCAGCTGAAGACCCTGTTCCATCAGTTGGGTGCCCATGGCTCCGTCAAAGAAAATCGTTTGTTTATTCAGTGCTTCGAGAAATTTCATATTTCCAGATCTCCGAGAGATTATCCAGAATCGCCGCCGCTATATCCGGACGATTCATGGTATAGACATGTATGTGCTTAACACCGTTCGCCAGAAGGTCGATAATCTGTTGAGCCGCATACTGTACGCCTGCCTGTTTCATGGCATCGGCCGATCCTCCGAACCGATCTACCATGGCAATAAAGTTCTGCGGCATGAATGCGCCGGACATTCCGCCGATCCTCTTAAGCTGCCTGCTGGACGTCACCGGCATGATGCCTGCACAGACAGGTACTTCGATCCCGATCTCACGGATCCGGTACAGAAAACGGTAAAACAGGTCATTCTGGAAAAACATCTGTGTAGTGAGAAAATCCACGCCGGCATCAACTTTTTCTTTCAGATACTTCAGATCTTCATTCTTGTCGGATGACTCAGGATGACCTTCCGGGTAGCAGGCCGCTCCGATACAGAAATCTCCGCTCGAACGAATTTCTTCGATCAGATCTGATGCATGCCGATATTCGGATACTCCTCCATCTTCCGGGATATCCCCGCGAAGTGCCAGGATGTTTTCGATCTTTTTCTCTTTCAGCTTTTCCAGAACTTCTTTCACCTGGTCACGCGTTGAAGAAACACAGGTCAGATGAGAAAGCACCGGGATATTCAGCTCATTTTGAAGCTGATCCACCATTTCGACTGTATATCGGCTTCTGCCGCCGCCTGCACCATAGGTCACACTCATAAAATCAGGATGGAGATGCCCGATCTCATAAGCTGCATGAATGACATTTTCAAACTTATCCTGTGTTTTGGGAGGAAAAACCTCAAAAGACAGTGTCGGGCGGTCAGAATTCAATAGGTCTATTACTCGCATCAGGCCAGTTCCTCCAGAGCTATGGGTTTTTGCGGCATAGGTTTTTCATCTGTCAGTGATAAAAGACCGGTCCGCAGATCCCGTTCATAAATAACAAGATTGTCGGAAAGCTGATTGGCAGCAATCAGGAACTTCTCATCTTTGGTCAGGATGAAATCTCTCGGATACCATCCTCTGGTCGAGGCACTCATCTGCAGCACGATCAGTCCTGTTTCGGGATCTGCCTTAAAGATCGCGATCGTGTCCTCTCCCCGGTTTGAAAGATAAATAAACCTTCCGTCTTTGGTAATACGGATCGCCGCAGGGAAATTATGGCTGACGCCATATTCCGGCGACAGGGTACTAACCTTGGAAATGAGCTCAAATCCTTTTTCTCTGTCATAGGACAGCACCAGGATCTCAGAACTCAGTTCGCAGGCCACATAGGCATATTTGCCATTCGGGCTGAATACCATGTGCCTCGGGCCGCATCCGGGCGGGCAAACAAAATTCATCTTGATAGCCCGGTGCAGTTTGCCTGATTCTGCTCCAATCGTATAAACATTCAGCATGTCCGTTCCCAGATCGCAGACGACCGCATAGGCTCCGTCCGGTGTCATGGTCACACTGTGTGTATGTGCTGCTTCCTGACGTTCCAGAACAGGACCGGATCCCAGATGATGACGAAGAGAAAACATGGGGGTAATCTTGCCGTCTTCAACGGGATAGGACTGGATCGTTGCATCTTCATAACACGTAACGACCAGGTATTTCTCTTCCGGATCCATCATGACGTGACAGAGTCCACCGCCGGCTGCTGTCCGCTCTGAAAGAAGTGTCAGCTCACCTTCTTTTCCTACCGCATAGCAAAGGATCTTGCCTTTTTCGTTTGGAGCTTCTGTTACGGCAAACAATTTGGAATTGTCTTTGGTCAGGTAAAAATAACTGGGGGAGGTGACAACAGAGGCCAGCTTTCGATCCTTCAAAATGCCGTTCTCATCGATCTTCAGAAGATAGATCCCCTGCGAACTCTCACCATCCTGTGATGTATTCTGATGTGTATAGCATCCAAGATAAACGTTATACATAAAATACCCCCGATAAAGTAGAATGATATTTCATTCTACCTCATCGGGGTCGTTTTAGCAAGATGATCAGACCATTTTCTCAGGAACGAGCAGTTTATCTACTTCTTCATCCGGCATGATCTTTTTGGCTTTCAGAACTTCCCGGACCGGTCGCCCGGTGCGGATCGCTTCCTTGGCGATATCCGCTGCTGCCTGATAACCGACTTCCGGAGCAATGGCGGTGATAATGCCTACGGAATGCTCGACATAATCATGACATTTTTTCTCATTTGCCACGATATCCGGGATACAGTTGTCCACCAGTGTTTCTACACCGCCGGTGATCGCATTGATCGATTCAAACAGCTTGTAGAAAACAACCGGCTCATAAGCATTCAGTTCCAGCTGTCCGCCTTCACATGCCATCATGATGGTAGTATCGTTTCCAATGATCAGATACGAGATCTGCGCAATGACTTCAGGAACGACAGGATTGACTTTACCTGGCATGATCGAAGATCCGTTCTGTTTGGAAGGAAGGATGATCTCGCCGAATCCACAGCGTGGTCCGGAAGACATCAGCATCAGATCATGAGACATCTTGGCAAGAGATATCACACAGGTTTTCAGGATGGAAGAAACAAAAGCAAAGCAATCCAGATTCTGAGTGCCATCCACCAGATTTTCGCACTGTGTCAGCTCCAGGCCGCTGACTTTCACCAGATTGGGAACGATCGTGTCCACATATGCTTTCGGCGCATTGAGGCTGGTTCCTACCGCAGTCGCACCCATATTCACTACAGACATTTCTTCAATAGCGTGATCGAACCGGCGGATATCGCGCTTAACGGCACATTTGTATGCACCAAATTCCTGACCCAGCCTGATCGGAACGGCATCCTGCATTTCCGTGCGTCCCATCTTGATGATATCCCAGAATTCCTTTTCTTTGACAGCCAGCGCATGTTCCAGCCTGCGAAGCTGTTCCTGCGCTTCTTTTAACAATTTGATGGCTGTCATCTTCCCGGCTGTCGGAATCACATCGTTGGTCGACTGTGAGCGGTTCACATGATCGTTGGGATGGACGATACTGTAGTCGCCTTTCTGTCCGCCCAGGATCTCTATTGCCCGATTAGCGATCACCTCATTGGCATTCATATTGATCGTTGTGCCTGCACTTCCCTGCACCGGATCACAGATGAACGAATCGTGGAACCGGCCTTCAAGAATTTCCCGGCAAGCCTGACAGATGGCTTCGCAGATATTCTGAGAAAACTCGTGCTGTTCATAATTCGTGATCGCGCAGGCCATTTTGATCTCAGCCAGCGATTCAATGTACGCCGGATTCAGATGGTGACCAGTGATATTGAAGTTTTCATGTCCTCTCAGAGACTGTACACCATAATAGGCATCCATCGGGATCTTTCTTTCACCGATGGAATCTCTTTCGATTCGGTACTGCATAACTCCTCCTAATATTTATGCTTTATTCAGCGCATTTTCCAGATCTTTGATAATATCGTCCACATTCTCCAGGCCAACAGAGAAACGAATCATTCCACCATCGATACCGGCATTTACGAGCTGTTCATCCGTCAGCTGACGGTGTGTGGAAGAAGCCGGATGAAGTACACAGGTCCGGATATCTGCTACGTGAACCTCATTGGTCGCAAGCTCCAGAGAATTAATAAAGCGCTCTGCCACTTTACGGCCGCCCTTGATGTTGAAGGAGATGACGCCGCAAACTCCCTTCGGCAGATATTTCTTTGCCAGTTCATGATAGGGATCGCTCTCCAGTCCGGCATAATGAACGGAAGCAACTTTCTCATGTTTCTCCAGGAATTTTGCAACTTTCATTCCATTTTCACAATACTGCTTCATGCGAACCGGCAGAGTCTCGAGACCAAGATTCAGAAGAAAAGCAGAATGTGCAGACGGATAACATCCGAAGTCCCTCATCAGCTGCATACGTGCCTTGATGATATAGGCCATCGGCCCGAACTGTTTGGCATAGACAACGCCATGATAGCTTTCATCCGGTTCGGTGAATTCGGGGAATTTTCCGCTTTTTGCCCAGTCAAAGGTACCGCCGTCCACAATGACACCGCCTACCTGCAGGGCGTGGCCATCCATATATTTGGTCGTAGAATGAACAACGATATCGGCGCCAAACTCGAAGGGACGGCACAGATACGGCGTGGCAAAGGTGTTGTCTACGATCAGCGGAATATTGTTCTCATGCGCAACTTTTGCGAACTTCTCAATATCAAAAACGACAAGCGCCGGATTGGCCAGAGTCTCGCCAAAGATCAGCCGTGTATTGGGTTTGATTGCTGCACGGATCTCATCTTCTGTTGCATCACTGTTTACCCAGATACACTCAATTCCAAGCTTCTTCAGTGTAAAACCGAAAAGATTAATCGTGCCTCCATAGATCGCAGAGCAGGCAACAATGCTGTCTCCGCACTTGGCAAGATTGAGGACGGAAAGCAGGCTGGCTGCCTGACCGCTTGAGGTCAGCATGGCTCCGACGCCTCCTTCCATGGCAGCTATTTTCTGCTCGACTGCATCACAGGTCGGATTAGCGAAACGAGAATACATATATTCCATAGGCATATCAAACAGAGCAGCGATATGTTCAGATGAATCAAATGCATAAGTCGTGCTTTGAACGATCGGCACTACTCTGGGGCCGCCGTTTTCCGGGGTATAGCCGGCATGCAGTGCTTTTGTTTCGATTGCAGCATCGGGTCCGATAGGTTTCATGAAAATTACCTCCGTAAATGTACATCATTGACGACAACTATATCACAATTTGTGATATAATGCCATAGATATATTTTATATTTCGTCTATTTACGTTTTCGGAGGTCAGATAATGAATCATTTTCTCTACAGCCTGGAGAGTGTCGGCCCGCTGGTCGTTCTCGTTCTGATCGGATATATTCTGAGAAGAAAAGAGATCATCGGCAAAGCCTTTATCGATACGGGAACCAGCCTTGTATTCAAGCTGTCTTTGCCCGTTTTGCTTTTCAATCAGATCTCCAAAGCGGATCTCAAAACCGTTTTCGATCCCTATCTCATTCTGTTTGCCATGATCTCTACTTTGACAGTGATCGGGCTTCTTTGCTGGCTTGTGCCTCGCTTTCTGAAAACAAATCCGGAAAGAGGTGCATTTATTCAGGCTGTATATCGCGGTAATTTCTCGATACTGGGAGTACCGCTTGCGATCTCCATGTTCACAGAGGCTGGTGCTGCGCCTACTGCGCTTCTTCTTCCCTTTACTGTTCCGCTATATAATATTGCTGCCGTCATCATTCTGACTGCATTTGACGACACGAAAAAAGGGAGCAGGAGCCATTTGTCTTTCTGGCCTGTTATCAAAGATATCCTGAAGAATCCCTTGATCATCGGCATTATTCTGGGACTTCCCTTCTCTCTTTTGAACATTACCCTGCCTAAGGTGATCGATCAGACACTGACTTCCATTGCATCCCTGACAACACCGCTTGCACTGATCTGTCTTGGAGGACAGTTTACGATCCAGTCTGTCAAAGAAAAACTGAAACCAGCACTCTGGGCAACCGCACTGAAGCTGGTGATCATCCCTTCTGTCATGATTGGAATCGCCATACTTCTCGGATTTCGCGGAGGTCAGCTGGGAGCTGTTTTTATTCTGTTTATGGCGCCAAGCGCAGTGTCCAGCTATATCATGGCCAAGAATATGCATTCAGATGAGATGCTGGCTGGACAGATATTGCTTTTTACAACCGTCTTCTCATCCTTTACGATCTTTATCGGCATTTTCCTTCTTCATTTCTTTGGGTTGATCTAATTGAGACTTGCTCCGATCTTGATTTCGTGCTATAATACATCTGATACAGAGTATTATATTATATCATGAGGAGCTCTATCATGTCTAATACCCTTAATTTTGTTCTCAGCTGCTGTTCTCCTGCTGATTTGACGAATGAGCACTTCCTTTCCCGAGGAATTCATTATATCTGTTTTCATTATTCTTTGGACGGAAAGGAATATCTGGACGATCTTGGTCAGACGATCCCATTTCCCAAGTTCTATCAGGCAATGGCAGACGGCGCTGAAACCAAGACTTCCCAGATCAGTGTAGGTGAGTTTGAACCCTATTTCCGAAGCTTCCTTGAGCAGGGTCTGGACATTCTCCACGTCACGCTGTCCAGCGGTATCTCCGGCGTATACAACTCCGCCTGTTCCGCTGCCGATATCCTTCGCGAAGAATATCCTGACCGCAAGATCTACATCATTGACTCGCTGGGCGCTTCTTCCGGTTACGGTCTTCTGATGGATAAACTGGCTGATCTAAGAGATGAAGGAAAGACCATCGACGAGATAAAGGAGTTTGCTCTTTCCCATCGGCTGAATCTGCATCACTGGTTCTTCTCCACAGACCTTACCTTCTATATCAAGGGAGGCCGTGTAACAAAAACTGCCGGCTTTGTAGGTACTCTTCTGAAAATCTGCCCCCTGCTCAACATGGATGATCTCGGCCGCCTGATCCCACGCTACAAAATCAGAACCAAGCAGGCAGTGATCAAAAAGATCGTTGAAAAAATGAAAGAGCATGCACAGGATGGTCTCGATTACAGCGGCAAATGCTACATCTCTAACTCTGCCTGTTATGAGGACGCCCGGGCAGTTGCCGATCTTGTGGAAAGTGCTTTTCCGAAGCTGAATGGGAAAGTCGAAATATACAGCGTTGGCAATCTCATCGGTTCTCATACCGGTCCCGGTACAGTTGCCCTCTTCTTCTGGGGAGATGAACGAGTCCGTTAATTGTCCGTTCTCCGAATCGCTTGACTATTTTCCGGATCAATGATACAATTCAATATTGTTCCTGCAGCTGTGGCGGAACTGGCAGACGCGCTAGACTTAGGATCTAGTGTCTTCGACGTGGGGGTTCGAGTCCCTTCAGCTGCATTAAACGTTCCTTAGCCGCCTTAGGCGGCTTTTGTCTTATCTAATCCAAAAGGAGTCCGATCGATGAGTCAGATCAATCTTTTTGATGATCATCCAGTTTCCGCACCACTTCCCAGTCGGCTTCGTCCGACGACACTGGATGAATTTGTTGGTCAGAAGCATCTGGTAGGAGAAGGAATGATCCTCCGTCAGATGATTCAGCGCGATGATATCTCCTCCATGATCTTCTGGGGGCCTCCCGGTGTGGGCAAAACTACGCTGGCCAGAATTATTGCCAATCAGACAAAGTCCGAATTCGTCGACTTCAGTGCGGTTACCAGCGGAATCAAGGAAATCCGCGATGTGATGGCTCATGCAGATCAGAGCCGTCTTCTCGGTGTTCGCACAGTCCTGTTCGTCGATGAGATCCATCGCTTTAACAAGGCTCAGCAGGATGCCTTTCTTCCCTACGTTGAAAAAGGAAGCATCATTCTGATCGGTGCGACCACTGAAAACCCATCCTTTGAAGTCAACAGCGCTCTTCTTTCACGCTGCCGGGTCTTTGTGCTCAAGCAGCTGACGGAAGACGATCTGGCTGAACTTCTTCATCGCGCGATCATTCATCCGCAGGGTTATCAGGATCAGCATGTAACGATCACCGATGATCAGATCAGGATCATTGCCCGTTTTGCAAACGGAGACGCACGTACAGCCCTGAATACACTCGAGATGGCTGTCCTGAACGGACAGATCTCCAGTGAGGGAATTCTTGTCACCGACGAGATCATCAGCCAATGTACCAACCGCCGCTCTCTTCTTTATGACAAGTCCGGTGAAGAACATTATAATCTGATTTCGGCCTTGCATAAATCCATGCGCAACTCCGATCCGGATGCCGCTGTTTATTATATGCAGAGAATGCTGCAGGGCGGTGAAGAACCGCTGTATATCGCACGCCGTCTGATCCGTTTTGCCAGTGAAGATGTCGGCCTTGCTGATCCTCAGGCACTGCCGCTGTGTATCGCCGCCTATCAGGCATGTCACTTTATCGGCATGCCGGAATGTGACGTCAATCTGGCTGAAGCAGTCATTTATCTCAGTATGACAGCCAAGTCCAATGCGCTCTATGTGGCGAGTGAAGAAGCCAAACGGGATATCAGGGAAAAACCTCTGGAACCCGTACCTCTTCAGATCCGCAACGCTCCGACAAAGCTGATGGCCGATCTGCATTACGGCGAAGGTTATCAGTATGCACACGATACAGAAGAGAAGCTTACCAAGATGACTTGTCTGCCTGATTCATTAAGCGACCGCCGATACTACAGGCCTGCAGGCCAGGGACGCGAAAAGACCATCAAGGAGCGTCTCGAAGAAATCATCAAATGGAAAAATTCTTGAGATAGCATAAAGCACCCAGGACATGTTGTCCTGGGTGCTTCGCATTATTCGTATTTAAGAATCAACTTACTTTCCGGAATCCTGTACGTAGAGTCTGCGAACTTCGGGTTCCTTCTTTTCTTCTTTCTTCGGTGCGGCTTCTTCTGCAGCTTTACCGTCACGCCAGTCGAAGAATTTCAGTGCAACCTGCGGGAACAGCGCATAGGAAAGAACATCTTCTTCCTTATGAGCTCTATCTCCAAGTTCTTCTTTGTATTTTTCGTATTCCGGTCCAATCAGATCAGCCGGACGGCAGGTGATGATCTCTTCCGGTTTGATGCCGGCTTTGGCACGGACTTCTTCGTTGATCTCACCGGGAACTTTACCATATTCACCCCTCAGGACGCCTTTGGCTTCCTTGGTGACCATCTTGTAGCGCTCACCGGTCAGGACGTTCAGAACAGCCTGAGAACCAACGATCTGAGAAGTCGGAGTAACCAGCGGCAGATAACCGAAGTCTTTTCTGACTCTCGGAACTTCAGCCAGCACGTCGTAATACTTGTCTTCCTGCTTTGCCTGAGCCAGCTGAGAGATCAGGTTGGAAAGCATACCGCCGGGAACCTGATACAGCAGGGTGTTCGTATCAACACGAAGAACCTTCGTGTTCAGGCTTCCTTCATCCTGCAGTCTCTGTGCGACCTTACGGAAATGGACAGCTGCTTCAGAAAGTTTCTTCAGATCCAATCCGGTTTCTCTTTCTGTACCCTGCAGGGTAGCGACAAGAGATTCCGTTGTAGGCTGTGATGTACCATTCGCCATGGGAGACAGTGCGGTATCAACGATATCAACACCGGCTTCTGCCGCTTTCAGATATACCATATCGCCGGTACCGGTCGTATTATGCGTATGCAGATGCAGCGGAATGGAAAGCTCGCTCTTCAGTCTCTTGACCAGGCTGTAAGCCGCATAAGGAAGCAGAAGGTTAGCCATATCCTTGATGGCG
>JAFOIR010000231.1 GCA_017420625.1 Bacillota bacterium | reverse complement strand
TGGATAAAGAAAGGCAGCTTTTCTCCTTTGACCGGTATCACTGCATCAAAAGGAAAAGAAAAATCCTTTCCGTAAATCCAGCAATGCGCTGTGATCCTGTCACAAGGCGCCTTCCCGGCACAAAAGTTCGGGATGACATTCTCCTCACGGGTAAAAGTCAGTTTTTCCGGTGCGGGAGGCAGAAAACCATACTCCTCTTCCTGCAGGATCTTCAGCATCTCTTCCCGGCTTTTCAGTTCGGGGATTCCTCCTTCCATCATCATTTCCTCCAGATATTCTCTTTATCGTAGGCGATATTGCACAGGCCGCCGTCCAACCGCTGATATCTTTCATTTTTCGCTTTGGCATACCAGCATCTTCTTCCTACGCTGACACTCTCTACCGCATCATCGGTTCCGGCCATGATCTCATCACAAAGCTCGATCCCTTCCAGTACCATGGTGTTCGGGACCGGACCCGGTCCGTGGCCGCCGAACATTCCGTCAAAGGCAGGCAGAAACTCTTTCAGGTGAAGGAGACTTTCTCTGTATTCCTCAATACTGGTGGAATAGGGGGCGCAGCAAAGCAGCGTATTCACATTACAGGCATCACCGGAATAAATGATTCTCTCATCCCGATCCAGAAAAACGACCGTTCCGCGGGTATGACCCGGCACCTCGATTACTTCCAGCTTAATGCCGCCCAGATCAAATATGTCGCCTTCTTTCAGGGGGTAAGTCCGGATCGCACAGGCAGCCGTGACATCCGATAATAATGGTTCCGTCCGCAGCGGTGCCATCATTCTGCCGCTCTTCGCAAATCCAAGCCGCATATTCGGATCCGAATGGTCATACAAAAGGCCAATATCGGCCGGATGAATGTATACTTCGCCGTACTCAAAATCCGCACCGATGTGATCGACATGTCCATGGGTATTGACCAGTGTTACCGGCAGATCTGTCAGTTCTCTCACCAGTGCTTTCAGACTGCCGACGCCGGCCAGGGCATCGATCAGCAGGGCTCTTTCCTGCCCTTCGATCAGATAACAAAGTTCACCGCCCATGCCGCCGATACGGGTGACATGTTCCCGAACTTTTTCTGCCGTGAAAAACTTTGTAACGATTTTATCCATTTTCCTTACCTTTCTTTATAACAGGCCATTCTGCCAGACAGAAAACTCCATAGCTTAATAATGCCACAAAACCCAGATAGATCAGGATTTCCGGTACAATGCCGATCGTCACAGCGATCTGATGGAATACCGGCTGCGTGGATGGATAGGACAGGGTGATATTGAACATGTTTGCTTCATCCTGTCTGGTAGCTGCGAACTGATGACTGATGACATTGACGATCTCTGCAATGACGGCCATCCCTGCGTACATGATCAGTGCAGGAATAAATGAAGTTCGTGCACGTTTACGCAGGATCAGGATCGCAGCCATGCTTTCGATCAGCATGACGCCGTGATAGAGAAAGCTGTGAATAAACAGCCAGATCTGAGGCCGCATCATATCGTACGGGAAAATCAGCGCACCGAAAGCCGCAACGATATTGAAGGAGGCCAGGAAGACCAGAATCGCATCTTCTGCCTCGTCTTTTGCAATGAGGAGCGCAGCGGAGACATACATCGCCATGGAGCAAAGCTGCCAGGGGAAAAACCAGAAGGACAGAATGCCCGGATATACATAAACCCGAACGAACCACTGCTTCCAGATCTCCGTAAGAATCATCAGGATCCCGAGAACACCGATCAATGTCCTCAGCTGCCGCTCATTCCGGCGCCGAAGGATGAAAAACAAACCAAAAACGGCCAGCAGGATCCCTGCCAGAATCAGCAGATGAACAGACCCAAATACTTCCGGTGTCGTCTCAAATTGAATACCCATAGCTGCCTCCTGCTATTCCTGATCCCAGTCACTGAAAACATCGTACCGTAATTCGTTGAAGTGTTCGTTTGCGTATTCGCTTTCCTTCTTGCGTTTCCATGCTGCAATCTCTTCACAGATCGAAAGCATCTCATCGGCCACTGTCTCAAAATCCCTGGGTTTCGCCTGTCTGAGATACGAAGTCATCCGGTCGATCGCTTTCGGACTTCCCAGCTGAGATGCCATCATCGTTGCAATGTCCCGGGAAAAGCCCAGGCTTTCCAGTGCATCCCCGAGTCTGTCGCGGGAAAAAGACCATTGCCTTTGTTTGTCGTTCATTGAAGTACCGACTCAAGCCTGCCGTCAATACCGGCCGCAAGCAGCGCCATGAGAAGCACCTCCTGCGGGCAGCGGAAAGAGTCTTCCATGGGATAGAATTCTTCCAGCGTATGGCAGTTCGTATTCACATGGCCTCCGCCCAGCATCACCGCCGGGATCCCTTTGGCGACCGATCGGTTTCCGTTGACGGAGCCGCCCTGGCTGAAATATACCTTCTCTGGATCCTTGCTGGTATAGCAGGCGGCCAGATAGGTTGCTTCAACGATCGGTGCATGGATGTCCTGTGAACCGGCATGAATATCACAGAACTGTTCACTGTCCCAGGTGATCGTATCCTTACCCCATCGAGCCGTTTCCTCGTCACAGGCCTCCTGAATGATGGCAAAGATTTTGTCTTTCAGTTTCATCAACTCCTCTTCCGAATTGGAGCGGAAATTGAACTTAATGGTCGCCTTCGGAACGATCGCATGGATAGCGGCATCGTTGCCGGCATGGAAATTCGAGACACAGAAAGTCGTCCGGGGATCTTCCGGAACCTTAAGATCTGCGATCTTCGCAACTGCCCGCGCTGCCGCATGAAGCGGATTGGCCATCTTTCCGAATGCACCGTAGGCATGCCCGCCGATTCCGTAAAAGTTGACGGCAAAGGTCTGGATTCCGGTGGCCTCATAGGTGATGCCTTCCGTCCAGGCACCGTCCACGCTGATCGTTCCATCAAGCTCGGGATGCGCGTTCAGGAAATCTTCCATGCCGCCGAGGCTTCCCATGCCTTCTTCTCTGGCGGTTCCCACAAAATAGATATCACCGGCGGTTTTCAGTCCGCTTTCTTTCAGTCCGCGCAGTGCAGACAAAAGGACTGCCAGTCCACGGGTGTCATCTACGATACCGGGTGCATAAAGGATTCCGTCTTTCTCCCGGACTTCCTTGACAGAACCCTTCGGAAACACCGTATCGAGGTGTGCTTCGATCATGATCTTCGGGCCATTTCCGGTTCCGCGAAGCAGTCCGACCGCGTTCTTGTATTCATCCACATGCACCTCTTCCAACCCCAGTGCTTTCAGATGTTCTGCATAGGCCGCGGCCCGTTCGTCTTCGAAGAAGGTCGGTGCTTCGATCAATGTCAGCGCTTTTTGTTCTTCGATGGAACGCGGGACATCATTTTCGATAAACTTCAGTGCTTTCTGCACTTCTTCCATCCGGATGAGCGCATGGAATCTTTCCCGGATCTTCCCGGATACCTGATAGCCTCCCATGTTTTTTCCTTTCTTACAGATCTGTCATTTTCAGTGTGCTCACCTGCCGCGAGCGCCCGACCGATATCGTTATTATACAACGCTTCGATACGAATAGGAAAGGGGTTCCATAAATCATTATAGACCCTTTGCTTCTTTTTTTTTAGAACACGAAGCAAACTTTAACATTCCGTTAACATCCACGTGCTATACTCTTCTCAAAACAACCTGATGGGGGTTATGAAATGTTTAAACTGCTGGTAGTAGAAGATGATCGTGAACTGAACCGTGCTGTCTGTACCTTCCTTAATCGGAACGGATACGAGGCAGTCGGATGTCTCAGTGCTGAGGAGGCTTATGATGCTCTTTACGGCGGTTCTCTGTTCGATCTGATCATTTCAGATATTATGATGCCTGGGGTGGATGGTTTTGAGTTTGCCCGGACTGTCCGGGACACAGATCAGCAGATCCCCATCCTTTTCATGACTGCACGGGATGATTTCTCTGCCAAACAGCGCGGTTTCAGAATGGGAATCGATGATTACATGGTCAAGCCGATCAACCTGGAGGAACTGCTCCTTCATATTGAAGCGCTTCTTCGCCGGGCGGGCATCTCCACCAGCCACAAGCTGGAGGTCGGTTCCCTGATCCTCGACGCGGATGAAAGAAGCGCTGTTCTGAATGGAGAAGAAATTCCTCTCACCGTGCGTGAATTCAACCTGTTGTACAAGCTGCTGAGTTATCCGAAAAAGGCTTTTACCCGCAGCCAGCTTATGGATGAGTTCTGGGACGAGGAAAGCGCCTCCGGCCTTCGCACAGTCGATGTATACATGACCAAGCTGCGTCAGAAATTTGCTGAGTGCACTGATTTTGAGATCGTGACGGTTCACGGTCTGGGTTATAAGGCGGTAATAAAATGAAAGCTGAAAAAGATCTCCGGATGTTGTCCTTCATGCGGCTTTTCTGCATCTTCTTCCTTCTGATTGCTTTTGTGCTGACGAGTTCGATGTTTCTGTTTCTGACTTATCTTACCCGCAGCATGGATATCAGCTTCGTGGAAAAAGACCTTCGCCTTGCTGCAACTGTCACTTTCGGCAATGTTTTCTTCCTCAGTCTGATCTGTACGGTAGTGGATACCCTGCG
>JAFOIR010000230.1 GCA_017420625.1 Bacillota bacterium | reverse complement strand
GTATGCTGCACCGCTCAAGGTTCGTGTTCGACTCAGAAACAAAGAGACTGAGGAAATCAAGGAACAGGAAATCTTTATGGGTGATTTCCCCCTGATGACTCCCGCCGGCACATTTGTCATCAATGGTGCGGAGCGTGTCATCGTTTCCCAGATCGTTCGTTCTCCTGGCGTTTATTATGATAAGGCTACGGATAAAACGATGCTCTCCATTTATTCTACCACTGTTATTCCTTATCATGGCGCATGGCTGGAGTACGAGACGGATTCCAATGATGTCTTCTGGGTGAGAATCGACAAGAACCGCAAGCTTCCCATTACCTGGTTTTTAAAGGCTATGGGTGCGTACGATCCCGAGCAGCCGGCTTCCTGGCTGACCTGCGTTCCGGATACTACGGTGGGATGCATCACCAATGAACGTCTCCTTGAGATCTTCGGTGAGGACAGCCGAATCGTTGCCACTCTGGAAAAGGATTCCTGTGAAAACCGGGATGAATGCCTGATTGAGATCTATCGCAAGCTGCGTCCGGGCGATCCTCCCACGGTGGAAAGCTCCGAGTCCATGCTCAACAGCCTGTTCTATGATCGTCATCGCTATGACATCTTCGGCGTGGGCCGCTATAAATTCAATAAAAAGCTTGCACTGTATCCCCGTATTGTGGGTTACGAGATCGTAGATACCGTATCCGATCCCACTACCGGCGAAGTGATCGCCGAGGCAGGGGAAGTGATCACCCGTGAACAGGCCAGAAAAATGGACGAATGCGGTGTCTTCTGCGTCAACGTAAAAGTTGAAGCTACTCTTTCCAATGAAGAGAAGATCGTAAAGGTGTTTTCCAACGGAATGGTTGACATGGCTCATTTCGTGGATTTCGATCCTGCAGAATGCGATGTCAATGAGCGCGTTCGCTATCTCGTGTTGAAGAACCTGATGGATCAGTACGAGGGAGAGGAACTGAAGGAAGCGATCCGTGAAAATATCGATGTCCTGATTCCGAAACATATCGTGCTGGATGACATCTATGCATCTGTCAATTATCTGAACTGTCTGGCATACGGTATTGGTGATGCTGATGATATCGACCACCTGGGTAACCGTCGTGTCCGCCGTGTCGGCGAACTGCTTCAGAACCAGTTCCGTATCGGTTTCAGCCGTATGGAGCGTGTGATCCGCGAGCGCATGACTCTGCAGGATCTGGATATCGTCACTCCGCAGAGCCTGGTCAATATCCGTCCTGTCACCGCAGCAATCAAGGAGTTCTTCGGATCTTCTCCGCTGTCTCAGTTTATGGATCAGACAAACCCGCTGGCAGAACTGACGCATAAGCGCAGAATGTCTGCTCTCGGCCCCGGCGGCCTGTCCCGTGAGCGCGCCAACTTCGATGTTCGAGACGTTCACTACAGCCATTACGGAAGACTGTGCCCCATTGAGACTCCTGAAGGACCGAACATTGGTCTGATCTCCTACCTGGCATCCTATGCCAGAGCAAATGAGTACGGATTCCTGATCGCACCGTTCCGCAAGGTTGAGAAGGATACCTGCCGTGTTACGGATCAGGTTGATTATATGACCGCCGACCAGGAAGACCAGTTTATCGTCGCTCAGGCTTCCGAGCCTGTCGATGAGAACGGCTGCCTGATCAATGATCGTGTGACCTGCCGTCACCGTGATGAGATCATTGAAGTTGAGAAGCACCGTGTTGATTATCTTGACGTCAGCCCGCGCATGATGGTTTCCATCGCAACAGCAATGATTCCGTTCCTTGAGAACGACGACGCAAACCGTGCACTGATGGGTGCTAACATGCAGCGTCAGGCAGTTCCTCTGATGACTACCGAGGCTCCGATCGTTGCTACCGGCATCGAACATAAATGCGCTGTGGACTCTGGTGTTGTTGTTCTTGCAGAAGGCGACGGCGAAGTAGTCAAGGTCGATGCCGAACAGGTCGTTGTTAAGTATGACGAGGGCGAGACCGTTACTTATAAACTTGTCAAGTTTGCCCGGTCCAACCAGGGCACTTGTGTCAACCAGCGTCCCATCGTGGCTCTTGGTGAGCGCGTGAAGGAAGGCGATGTTCTGGCTGACGGTCCGGCCACCAGCCAGGGCGAGATCGCTCTTGGTAAGAACATCCGTGTCGGATTTATGACATGGGAAGGCTACAACTACGAGGATGCTATCCTCATCAGTGAACGCCTGGTCATGGAAGATGTGTTCACTTCCATCCATGTGGAAGAGTATGAATGCAATGCCCGTGACACCAAGCTTGGACCTGAAGAGATCACTCGTGATATCCCCGGCGTCGGTGATGACGCTCTGAAATATCTGGATGAGCGTGGAATCATCAGCGTTGGTGCAGAAGTCCGTGCAGGAGACATTCTTGTTGGTAAGGTCACTCCCAAGGGTGAGACTGATCTGACTGCGGAAGAACGTCTGCTTCGTGCGATCTTCGGTGAAAAAGCAAGAGAAGTACGTGATACCTCGCTGAAGGTTCCTCATGGCGAGAGCGGTATCATCGTTGATGTGAAACGGTTCACCCGTGAGAACGGCGATGAGATGAGCCCTGGCGTTAATGAAGTCGTTCGCGTCTATATCGCACAGAAGAGAAAGATCTCTGTCGGCGATAAGATGGCCGGCCGTCATGGTAACAAGGGTGTCGTTTCCCGTATTCTGCCTCGTGAGGATATGCCTTATCTGCCGGATGGCACTCCGCTGGATATCGTTCTGAACCCGCTGGGCGTTCCGTCCCGAATGAATATCGGACAGGTCCTGGAAGTACATCTGGGATATGCGGCACAGGCTCTCGGCTGGAAAGTTGCAACCCCGATCTTTAACGGTGCCAACGAGTCCAGCATCCGCGAAACTCTGGCGCAGGCCGGAATCCGTGAAGACGGAAAGAGCGTGCTTTATGATGGAAGAACTGGTGAACGTTTTGACAACGATGTCACGGTTGGCTGGGTTTACTTCCTGAAACTCCATCATCTTGTTGATGATAAGATCCATGCCCGTAGTACTGGTCCTTACAGCCTTGTTACGCAGCAGCCTCTGGGCGGCAAAGCTCAGTTCGGCGGCCAGCGTTTCGGTGAGATGGAAGTCTGGGCACTGGAAGCATATGGCGCGGCCTATACGCTGCAGGAGATCCTGACGGTCAAGTCCGACGATGTCACCGGACGTGTAAAGACTTATGAAGCAATCGTGAAGGGTGAGAATATTCCCACTCCCGGTGTTCCTGAGTCTTTCAAGGTCCTTGTGAAAGAGCTTCAGTCTCTGTGTCTTGATGTCAAAGTCCTGGATAAGGACGGAGAAGAGATCGAATTGAAGGATGATGAGGAAGAAGATACCTTCATTAATTATAAAGAAGAGATGGTTTCTTCCGATTCTGAGATCGAAGCAGAAGGATATACCATTGAAGATGTCCCTGAACAGGATGACATAGGAATGGATTTTTCCGATAGTTATATAAATGAAGAGGAGGACAATTAATATGAGTTATTCACCTTTTGATGCCATACAGATTGGAATCGCCTCTCCGGAAACTATCATGTCCTGGTCTTATGGTGAGGTAAAGAAACCTGAGACGATTAACTACCGTACCCTGAAGCCCGAACGCGACGGTCTGTTCTGCGAACGGATCTTTGGGCCGACGAAGGATTGGGAATGCCACTGCGGAAAGTATAAGAAAATCCGCTACAAAGGAAAGATCTGTGATCGCTGCGGCGTTGAAGTTACTCGCGCCAAGGTGCGTCGTGAGCGCATGGGACATATTGTCCTGGCTACTCCTGTTTCTCATATCTGGTACTTCAAGGGAATTCCCAGCCGTATGGGCCTGATCCTGGATCTCACTCCGAGAATGCTGGAAAAGGTTCTGTACTTTGCAAACTATATCGTAATCGATCCCGGCTTTACTCCGCTTGAGAAGAATCAGCTCCTCACGGAGAAGGAATATCGGGACATGAAAGAAAAATACGAAGATGATTTTGAAGCTGGCATGGGTGCCGAAGCGATCAAAAAGCTTCTGGAGCAGGTGGATTGTGAAGCACTTTCCGTTCAGCTGCGTGAAGAGCTGGAGAAAGCTTCCGGTCAGAAGAAGGCCAAGATCCTCAAACGTATTGAAGTGGTGGACGCTTTCCGTCAGTCCGGAAACCGCCCCGAATGGATGATCATCGATGTCCTTCCGGTCATTCCTCCTGAACTGCGTCCTATGGTTCAGCTGGACGGCGGCAGATTCGCTACTTCTGATCTGAACGATCTTTATCGTCGTGTTATCAACCGCAACAACCGTCTGAAGAGACTGCTGCAGCTGAACGCACCGGATATCATTGTGCGTAATGAGAAACGTATGCTTCAGGAAGCTGTGGACTCTCTGATCGACAACGGTCGTCGCGGCAGAGCAGTAACTGGAGCAAACTCCAGAGCTCTGAAATCCCTTTCCGATATGCTGAAAGGTAAACAGGGACGTTTCCGTCAGAACCTTCTGGGCAAACGTGTTGACTATTCCGGACGTTCCGTTATCGTTGTCGGACCGGATCTGAAGATCTATCAGTGCGGTGTTCCCAAGGAAATGGCTATCGAGCTGTTCCGCCCGTTCGTAATGAAGAAACTGGTTCAGGACGGCATTGCCAACAATATCAAGAGCGCCAAGAAAATGGTGGATAAACAGCGTACCGAAGTCTGGGATGCCCTGGAATACGTCATCAAAGAGCACCCGGTGCTGCTGAACCGTGCACCTACGCTTCACCGTCTCGGCATTCAGGCATTTGAGCCGATCCTTGTTGAAGGCAGAGCTCTTCGCCTGCATCCGCTGGTATGTACTCCGTACAACGCTGACTTTGACGGCGACCAGATGGCTATTCACGTTCCTCTGAGTGCAGAAGCGCAGGCAGAAGCCCGTATCCTGATGCTTTCGGCAAACAACCTGCTGCGTCCTCAGGACGGCCATCCTGTAACGGTTCCGACTCAGGATATGATCCTCGGTTCCTACTACCTGACTATGCTTCGCATCGGCAAGGCAGAAAAAGGTGCGGAGACTGTTATCGTCAAGGATCCTGGTGATACCGGTCTGGAAGCCGGCGTGATCATCGATGGTGATGAGTTTAACGCTGCAAATGAGCAGGCTGAGGCAGAAGGGAAGACCCCGGCTACTTACAGCCCCATTCTCTGCTACCGTGATTCCAACGAAGCAATCATGGCCTACAACGAAGGCTTTGTCGGACTTCATGCTCCCATCCGTCTGCGTGTTACCAAAACTATCGACGGAGTAGAGCGGAAAGCAATTATCACCACTACGGTTGGACGTATCATTTATAATGAACCCATTCCTCAGGATCTGGGATATGTGGATCGTACCGATCCGGAACACATGTTTGACCATGAGATCAGCTTCCAGGTCGGCAAGAAACAGCTGGGCAATATCATTGACCGCTGCATCAAGAAACATGGTTTCACCATTTCTGCAGAGGTTCTTGATAATGTCAAGGCAATGGGATATAAATACTCCACCAAGGCTGCAATCACCATCTCCATCTTCGATATGACGGTTCCGGAAGCAAAACGGAATCTGATCAAAGATGCTGAGAAACAGGTCATTCAGATTGAAAAACAGTTCAAGCGCGGATTTATTACCGATGATGAACGTTATCGTCTAGTTGTCAGCCAGTGGGAACAGACCACGAAGGATGTTACTGCAGCACTGCAGGAGAACCTTGACCGCTATAACCCCATCTACATGATGGCCGATTCCGGTGCTCGAGGCTCCATGGCTCAGATCCGTCAGCTGGCCGGTATGCGTGGACTTATCGCGAACACTTCCGGTAAGACCATCGAGATCCCAATTAAGGCAAACTACCGTGAAGGCCTTACCGTTCTGGAATACTTCACGTCTTCCAGAGGCGCACGTAAAGGCTTGGCCGATACAGCACTTCGTACCGCCGACTCCGGTTATCTGACTCGTCGAATGGTCGACGTCAGCCAGGATGTTATCATCCGTGAGGATGACTGCGGAACCACGGATGGTGTCTGGGCATCTGCCGTTTATGACCGTGGACAGGAAGTTCAGTCCTTCGGCGTAAGCATCCATGGTCGTTATCCGGTGGAAGATGTCACGGATCCCAAGACTGGAGAAGTTCTGTTCGATTCTGATCATATGTTCCGTGAGGAAGATGCTGATGTTCTGGAAGCACACGGCCTGAACAAGGTATTTGTTCGCAGCGTGCTTTCCTGCGAGGCCAAGAGCGGTGTCTGCGCCAAATGCTATGGCATCAACCTTGCACTGGGACGTCCGGTCAATTCCGGCGAATCCGTTGGTGTTATCGCTGCCCAGTCCATCGGTGAGCCTGGTACTCAGCTTACGATGCGTACGTTCCATACCGGCGGTGTTGCTGGTGAGGATATCACGCAGGGTCTTCCTCGAGTGGAAGAACTGTTCGAGGCACGTAAACCGAAGAAGATGGCAGTACTGTCTGAAGTCAGTGGTGTCGTTTCCATTGAGGAGGCCAAGAAGGGCGTCATGCATGCCGTCACCGTTGTCAGCGACACCGAAGGCGAAGCATTCACCTTCAATGTTCCTCATTCTGCTGGACTTCTGGTGCATGCCGGCGACCATGTTGAAAAAGGTCAGGAACTGACCGCAGGCGCTCTGAATCCCCATGATGTACTTCGTATCCGCGGTATCAACGAAGATGAGTTCGGCAGACCCGGTGTACGTGCATACATCACTCAGGAAGTTCAGAAGGTCTATCGTCAGCAGGGCGTTGAACTGAACGATAAGCATATTGAAGTTATCGTACGTCAGATGATGCGTAAAGTTCGTGTTGAGAACCCTGGCTCCACCAATCTGCTGGAGGGTTCCACGGTGGACATCTCCGAACTGAAAGCGGAGAACCGTCGTGTGAAAGAACGGATCAGCAATGGGGAAGAGGGACTGGAACTTGCCACCTATACTCAGCTTCTTATGGGTATCACCAAGGCATCTCTTGCAACCGACAGCTTCCTGTCTGCTGCATCGTTCCAGGAGACCACTAAGGTCTTGACCGATGCTGCTATCAAGGGTAAGGTCGATCATCTTGTCGGTCTGAAAGAGAACGTTATTATCGGTAAACTGATTCCTGCCGGTACTGGTCTTGACATGTATCGTTCCTTCGATGCCAGAACCAATGAGGAAGAAGTATTTACGGAAGATTACGTTGATCTTTCTGCCCTTGTGAATAAGACCAACGCACTGTAATCCTAATTGAGAAACAGGATGGAATCGGGATGTTTTATATCCCGTTCCGTCCTGTTTTTTTACAAAAATGAGTTAAAATGGCCTGATTTGAAATAGAAAAGTAATTTTTGCTATTCTGCAAAAAATTCTTGACGCAATTTGTTTATTATGCTAAAATCCATTTTTGCATGGGCTTATTATG
>JAFOIR010000229.1 GCA_017420625.1 Bacillota bacterium | reverse complement strand
GTTCGCCGTCTGGAACGATATATTCAGGCGCATCTGTATGAACCGATCACACTGGCCTCCATTTCAGAAGCACTTGGTTACAGCAAATCCTATCTTGCATCTGAATATAAAAAAGTCACCGGTGAAACGGTGACCCAATATATTCAGGAAGCAAAGATCCGGGAAGCCTCACTGCTTCTTTCCGATCACCGCATGCAGGTGAGGGAAGTTTCAGAAGCGCTTGGCTTCTCGGATCCAAGTTATTTTGTGAAAGTCTACAGAAAACATACCGGCCGCACACCCGGGCAGATTACTTAATACGGGAGGCCCGTCGACAGGATCTGTTCCCCCTGCTCTTCCAGTTCTTCCAGGGTGAAAAAGGGACAGGTGGCAGGCGTATCGACGTATGACATGAGCAGAACTTCATCTGTATCTGCAAACCATGCTCCAATTCCAATGAAGAATCCGATCTCCTGATACGTGTCCAGATCCAATACAAACATTCCTGGTTCCCTATAGCTGTTCGTATCATAGATAATCAGAAGTTTATTCTGCCGTTCATTCACATACACTTCATATCGGGCATCTTCATAAAACCGGGTATTTCGGCTTGCATAATTAGCCCTGTAAAGCATGGTTCCATCAGCAATCCGATAGATCCTAAAATCTCCTTCGTTGGTGAAAATCATGATTTGTTCGTCATTCAGACAGAATAACAGCTTCTTAACTGTACCGGTAACGAGATCCCCACAGATTATCGTTGTCTCTTCTCCGGCGGGAATCGTAAGCAAAACAACTTCTCCGCTTTCTTTCTGCAACGCCATCCAAGGATGTGTATCTGCCAATGCTACGACCGCTTCATCCGAAATTTCCAGTGACATTTCAGTCCAGGTTTGATCTTTCATCGAATACAGCATATAGACACTTTGTGTATCATATGTCTCTTGCACACGGACCAGCATATTTCCAGTCGGAGCGATCCCACAAACTTCGTATTGGTAGAACCCGATGATACTTTCCGTTTTATAGGGATAGGCTGCTTTTTGTATCAGGTTCCCATCCAGCCACATCAGAAGCAAAAGTTCTTCATCATCTGTATATTCTAACGAAGCCGTAAGAACTTTCTCCTCTTCCGGATCGAAACAGGAACGGTTCGGAATCTCTTTCTTCGGTTCTTCTTCTGATAACGAAAGATATGTGATTTCTTCTGTTTCCAGATCGATTACCCTTCCTCCAATCAAAAGCTTCCCATCGTTCGTTAACTGTATGGAACACTGTTCTCTGAATACAGCTCTGGATGCCCATTGGACATCTGTCATATTGATTTCTTTTGGTTGGGATCCATCCCGATGGTAATAAACGACATGAAGAAGATCGTTTTCTGCCTCAAGCTGTACCCAAGCTGTCTGATCCTGAGAAACAAATGTCCTGGCATTTTGAGACAATTTCTGACCGCCAGGAACCAATGTATGCCTGGGATTGTCATATAAACCGATCACGGTTGCCTGCGAAGGGGTTTCTTTGGAAATTACTATATATCTGGTTGTTCTTACACTGTCATTGGGAATCACTGCTGCATCCTGAAAATCAAAACTACAGTCCGTATAAGCAAGCATCGAAGCAGATGACAGCTGTCCGTCGCTCCCCATGCACATACAGATCTGTCCGTCTGCCATCACCAGCATCAGATTCCCTCCTGAATAGAGGCCGGCATCCAGAATATATGCCGGGAGATCATTCTGCCAGCGAACCTTGCCGGTTTCTTTATCCAGCATAATAAGCCGGTTTTTACTTGATACTGCAATCGAGTTTTCACAGCATGCCAGGTACTCCACATAGCTGCTGATATAGTCGACGAGCCCATAACTGCTGCGAGGCGTTTTGCCATAGTCCACCATGGTTTTGTATCTTTGCTTCCATCCTTCTGAATGATCATATAAAGAAACGTAAGATCCAATCCATCCTTCCAGATCAGCCATATATTCTGAATCTCCGCAACATACAAGTATGAGGTCATCTTCTGGTGTAAATGCAAGGCCATAGTCGATTGAAACATCATAAATGAACGTTTCTTCTAATGTAAAGTGGGCACCGGTTTCCAGATCCAGAATAATAACCAGTTGCTGCTTGTCTGTTACTTTTTCAGCGATCGTCGCTGCATATTTTCCGTCTTTTGATATGATCGTATCCCTCAGACTCCAGAATTCATCTATTGCTGTAAGTTTCCGGATCGTATCCCCGGTTCTGGCGTCAATCAGGAAAGGTATCATCCTATCATTTTCTTTTTTGATCTCCAGTATCCATCCTTTGGAGGAACAAACAGCGTTCGTGGAAATATTGCTGTCTTCTTTTTGCCACAGAATATGACCGTCTTCCAGGGAATAGAGTATCTGCGGTGCACCATAGCCAAAAACATAAAGACCTGTATCTTCCACGGTAAGCATATTGTAAATCTCTTCCGGGAAAACAACGGACCATTTTTCTTCTCCGGAATTGAGATCATACATGTGAATCTGACTGGCTCTGTCAGAAGTTGCAAACCATGTGCCGTTTTGTGGCGTTGCCAGCTTCCTGATTTCTGTTTCCTGTTTGACAGACTGAAGAAAACGGAGACACTGAATCCCTCGCCTGTATGGCTGTACAAGCTCGCCCAGTGCTTTTTCCGCTTCCGCGACATAAGGTCTGCCAGGACTGCGGCCGGGCAGCGCATTCAGCGCGTCTTCCAACGCACCTCGGTAATCACCGTCTCTTGAAGCATTTTCTGATAGTGCTGCCAGGGTCCTGGATTCATTGATCTGCGTAGTGCGAAGCTGCTCCTGGATCATAGCATTGCGATTCAGCAAAAGGCCGATAAAAGCAGCGGCAATCGCGATAATGCCGATCGCTGCAACGGCAAGACGACGCATCTTATATCGCTGCTCTCTCCGATAAAGCGCATCATATGGACAACCGATCAGCGATGCCAGAATACGCAGACTTTCTGTCTTGAAAAGCTGGTTTCGTTTTGCATCTGAATCTGCCACGATATTCGCAGCCAGTGGTTCAATCGTTTCCAGCAGATCACCATCCGGGCTCCTCACTTCTGTCAGCTGCGGTGGGAAAGATTCATCCGGTTCGCCGCTGATCAGAACGGCCAGGACATTATCCCGACTGTGATGTTCAAGGAAATAGCTGATTTCCCGCTGGACCCAGATCGACTGCGGCGTATCCGGACTGCAGATAACGATCAGAAACTCTGCATGATCCAATGCTATTCGAATATTTTCGGACAGATTATTGGCGATCGGAAGCTCGTCCTGATCCCGAAAGACCAGACCCAGTTTCTTCTTTTCGTTTTTTCGAAGATCCTTCGGAATCACATACCGCTCGATCCGCTTATGCAGCTTCTTGGCTATCGCCATATCCAGCGGACGATGCCGATAGCTGAT
>JAFOIR010000001.1 GCA_017420625.1 Bacillota bacterium | reverse complement strand
AATCATCACTAAATAATTTGTCATTGGATTGTTCAAAAACATTCGTCTCTGCTTCGTGTGCCTCGGCATCATCCATTACAGTTGCACTCATAGCAATCGAAAGTATTAAGCCCATAATTATAGCCTTAAGATTTTATTCATTGTAAGCGCTTTATAATCCCCCGGGGAGACATCTAAAGTGAACTACTGTAACATTGAACCGTTACTGTAGTTCTTTTTTTTTATGGAGGATTCCCAATGAACAAGCCTAAGTCGATCGAGGAATGGAAAGAGATCATCACTACAGCCCGTGAGAGCGGCCTGTCGGATAAGGACTGGTGCCTAGCCAATGATGTGTCGATCAATACATTTTACTACAACGTACGCCGTCTGCGCCATCACGCCTGTGAGGTACCGGAACCTGTGGCGCAGAACGTTTCTCTTCAGCCCAAAGTGGTTCCTCTTGAGATCATCAATAATCCTGAAACCATTTCGCATCCGCAATTAAACCAGCAGACTACACCGATCAGCATTAACTATAACGGGATCATGGTCTCTATCAATAACTGTGCTGATCCCGGTACCATTTCAGCTGTTGTCAGGGCTCTGAGGGCAGATCTATGATAGGCGATCTTTCCGGAGTAAATAAGATATACCTTGTTGTAGGCTATACTGACATGCGCAAGAGCATCGATGGTCTTATGTCTCTCATCAAGGATACATTTGACCTGGATCCTTTCACCAATGCTCTTTATCTGTTCTGCGGACGCCGTTGCGATAGGCTTAAAGCATTGCATTTCGACAAGGACGGTTTTGTTCTGTACTACAAGCGGTTGGATAATGGAAGGTATCAATGGCCTCGAAAGGAGTCCGAGGTACGTCCTCTCACCCGGCAGGAATTTCGTTGGCTGATGGAAGGTCTTTCGATAGATCAGCCAAAGGCTATTCAGAAGCTCAGCGGTACGCGTGATTTTTGATTGTGCATAACAGAGAAATATCTGAGAGGTTGAAAAGATGGGCTTCGGGGCGAATACAATACCCTCGGAGCCCTTTTTATTGCTTTTTCAGAGGGTATACCATACTCGAAAGCGTACGTTCAAAACTTTTTAGGCGGTATCTTAAAACGTTTGGATCACCCTGCCTCAGCCATTAAATCTATTGTGATTTTGACAGCCCATAAAATTACTCAAAGTAGCGAAAATACTGCATTTCTGGTATGATTGAACCATCAAATGAAAGGCGGTTTTTATTTTTGGAACCCAAGGTTGTGATTGAGCAAAGCGGAGCAAACATTTCAGTTCCTCATATTGACGAAGAAAGTCTTGAAAAAGCTTCTGCTGGCGAATTGATCAGTATAATCAAACAGCATACCCTTCTGATCGAACAGCTTCTCGTAAAGTCCGCCAATTACGAGGAGACGATCGCCTATCTTACTCGTAAGCTTTACGGTAGATCGAAAGAAACCTCTCCCTTTCCAGGACAATACTCTCTTTTCAATGAAGTTGAAGCAGAACAGGATCCCGGTGAAGTTGAGCCGGATATCGATTCGCTGCTTTCTGAAAAAAAATCCAAAGGAAAAACGAAATCGAAGAAACGTGGCACTCGTAATGAGATGCTTGGAAATCTCCCGGTAGAAAAGACTGTTCTAAAACTGAAGGGCGAAGACCGGATATGTGACTGGTGCGGCAACGAGATGGAGGTTCTCGGAGAAAAGCTCGTACGGGAGGAACTACATGTCGTTCCGGCCAAGATCACCCGAGTACAGATATATCAGGAAGTGCTCATCTGCAAGCATTGCAAAGATAAGGATGATGAGCCTGTGATCGTGGCACCGGCTGCCCCCAGGCCCTTTATAGAGCATTCACTGGCATCTCCTTCTACTGTTGCTTGGATAATCACAGAAAAATACATGAAGCATGTCCCGCTCTACCGCCTCGAAAAACAGCTTGAACAGGACGGAGTACGGCTCAGACGGTCCACGATGGCAAACTGGGTCATTACTGCCACAGAAAAATACCTGGCACCGCTGTACGGGGCAATGACCAAATGTCAACGGAAACGAGACCTGTTACACGCTGACGAAACGCCATGTAAGGTGTTAAAGGAACCAGGCCGAAAAGCAACCCAACAATCCTATATATGGCTCTATACAACAGGTGATGACGGTTCCCCGCCGATCATCATATATACCTATAACCCGTCAAGGTCCCATGAAATACCGGCAGAGTATCTGAAGGATTTTCACGGCTATTTGCAGACCGATTGTTATGACGGATACAATGCCTTGGAAGATCAACTGACACGTTGTACGTGTTGGGCTCATCTGCGCCGCTATTGGTATGAAGCGATCCCGGCCGAACTGCAGAAGGCGGTTGAAAAAGGGAAAATAGACGAAAAGAAACCGGGACCGGCAACTACAGGCTTTTTATACTGTGAAAAACTGTTTGAGCTTGAAAAAAAGTATAAAAGCATGAGCCCGGAGGCTCGTAAAGAAGCGCGCTTGAAAAACGAACTTCCAATCCTTGACCAGTTTTTTGCATGGGCTAAAACGCTGAAGCCATTGGGAGGAAGCAAACTCGAGACCGCCGTTAATTATACGATCAATCACGAGGAACACTTCAGGAACTATTTAAAGGACGGTCGTATTGCCCTTAGTAATAACAGAGCCGAACGCTCCGCAAAAACCTATGTGATGGGTAGAAAGAACTTTCTATTCCACGACACTGTGGCGGGCGCTGAAGCCAGCACGATGCTCTACAGCATCGTTGAAACAGCAAGAGCGAACAATCTGAACGTCTATCAGTATTTATTGTTCACACTTTCTGCGGTGTCAGGCTATGAAAAGCAGCTTGGAAACATCGAGAATTACCTTCCGTGGACAGATTTTATACAGGATAGATGTCATATCTCAGTCGCCGGGTCAATCGAGGAGGAAGACTACTCAGTATGACCTGATCCTGAGATACATAAAGCCAAAAAAACGGCTACACCAAACGACTGTAACTGTAATCCGATAGGATAGCATGCAGAGTCTGTTTAGTGTAGCCGGTATTTTATAAAGCGCTTACGATGTATGAGAGCAACAGCGAGGTCATAAGAAATATCTCTATCGGCTCCAATGAGGTAAGTGGTTCGTCCGAACATCTTTACAATGTGGCGAGTGACCTGGCAGACAGATTTGAAAGCATCAGGACATCAATGGTCAAAGTCAATGATGCCATGACAAATACCGGAGCCGCAACCGAGCAGGTATCTGCATCAGCGAACGAAGTCAATGCTTCAGTACAGAAGCTTGCGGAAGAGACTGAAGCGACCAAGGGCGAGGTTGAGAAGATACTCTCTCGCGCAGCCCAGATAGAAAAAGACAGCCGCTCCTCCTGTGATAATGCGATCTCAATTGCCGAGAGCAGGGGGCGTGAGCTGGAAGAAGCCAGCAAACAGGCTGAGGTCATCAAAGAGATAGGAACGCTGGCAGATTCCATAGCCGATATTGCAAGCCAGATCAATCTGCTTTCCCTCAACGCCTCTATCGAGGCTGCCCGCGCAGGCGAGCATGGACGCGGATTTGCGGTTGTCGCCTCGGAGATCAACAATCTTGCCGTTGAAACAGCACAGGCTGTCGACAGGATCCAGAATACCATTTCAAAGATCCAGGAAGCCTTTGCTTCACTCGACCGAAGTTCCGGAGAGCTTCTGACCTTCGTAAAGGAGACAGTCACACCCGATTACGAGAACTTCATCAATATCGGCCGTCAGTACGGAGAGGACGCGAAGTCCTTCGGTTCCCTTACGGATCAGACCTCCGAAATGGTTGGATATATCAGAGAATCCATGGAGCAGGTCAATGCCGCAGTTTCGTCTATCGCCGAGAGCGCAACGGAAACGGCGGAATCCTCATCCGAGGTTACGGAGACTGTAGAAGAGGTATCCGATATGGTCGGGAATATTTCGGATCTTGCCGAAAAGCAGCAGAGCGTTTCCCAAAACCTCAATGATATCGTCCGTTCCTTCAAGCTTGATATGGATCAGGCAAAGGCGGATGTGGAAAGCGCAATGAAGAACGCTCAAAAAATTGCCCAAAATGCTGAAAAAGAAGCAGTCAGGGCAAGAAAAGCAGCCGGACAGAATTAACACGAAAAAACAGGAGGCTTTAAGCCTCCTGTTTTTTTGAGTATTTACATTTCAGCTATGCGCCGCCACCATGTACCGCACGATGTCAGCGCAATTCCTTGCAGCCTCTGCCTTAAAGGTCTCGTATTCAACATGGCTTGAGCCATCCTCCTTGTCGGAGATGGCGCGGATCACAACGAAGGGTGTGTTGTTCAGATAGCAGGCCTGCGCGACAGCACCGCCCTCCATCTCGCAGCACATGCCGCCGTAGTTCGATGTGATCTCATTCTTTTGCTCTCTCGTGGAGATAAACTGATCTCCGCTGCAGACCCTGCCCTCGTACACATGAACACCGGGAGCCGCTTCCTTCGCGGCTTCGACCGCTTCCTTTCGCATATTTTCGTCTGCAGGAAATCCGACCCGCTTCGTATAAGGGATCTCACCTTTTTCAAAGCCGATAGCCTCCACAGTGAAATCGTGCTGGACTGCATCAGTTGAAACTACAATGTCACCGATTTCAAGCTGATTATCCAAAGAACCCGCGACGCCGGTGTTGATGATCTTTGTACAGCCGAATTTGTTTATCAATGTGTGCGCGCAGATCCCGGCATTGACCTTTCCCATCCCGCACTGCACGATGACCACCTTTTGATCGTCGATCACACCCTCGCAGAATTCCATCTCTGCGACCTTTGTCTTTCTCGTGATATTTGCATCCTCTTTCAGCGAGGCCACTTCCTCCTCCATCGCACCGATGATGCCGATCGTCTCTTCCTTTGCTCCCGTTTGGCCTGCGGCGCATCCGCAAAACAGCAGACATGCAAGAACAGCGATCATAATGGGTATCCCACAAATTTTCTTTTTCACAATACATCTCTTTCTAAAATAATTCTGCCTTATTGCAACCGTTAGATAATAACCCGATCGCCTGAAATATGCAAAAGATGTGCCACTGGGGTGCAACGAAGACGGTCCTTTTGGGGTGTGCCACGGGGACGGTTCTTTTGAGTGACACTGTTACCCCTTCCTTCGAAGAAACGCAGTACTTATCAACGAATAGACAAGATATGTGATCAATACTCCAAAGCAGACATCCGACAGGAAATGATTGGTCATATGGATCCGGTTATAGCCGTAAACAACGACAAAAACGCAAGCAAGCACAAATGCTATCGTATTCTTCTTAAGGCTTCGCTTTTTCATGACATCAGTCAGCATCGGCAGTGAGAACATCATGCTCGCAATAGTCATATTGCCGCTGGGCCAGCTCTTGAAGTTGTCGTCATTTCCTGCAAGATTGGGGATCATCTGCCACCAGTTACGAAATTCGCTCTTCGGATCCTGGAGCGTTATCAGATATTTGTACCTCGGACGGGAGCCCACCTGTTTCAGCCAAAGGTTTATATTATCCGCCACAACGCCGGCAACAAGAATAGCTGCGCCTACAGCGATCAGTTTGTCCGGATCTTTGTCATCAACGAGTCTGATCACAACAAAAGGTATCCAGCAGTACAAAACCGCCCAAAACAGCCAGGAAAGAACAGACAGCCCCGGAGAGGATTCACCTGCTGTGTATCCAAACAGCGCGCGGACTGCTTTTCCGTTGTAGCTGTTTGAATAATATACCGCCAGAAACCAGCCAAGTATCAGGAGCAGACGAGCCAGCAGGAGATATCCGCCGCCCTTTCTCCTGAATCCCGAATACAGACAGGCACCTGCTGCCGGATACAGACCATAGGAAAAGTAAGAACCATAAGTGGCAAAAAATGAACCAATATCTGTTTTGTTTGCCAGCGCCACATTGATCTCAAAATCCCGGAAGGAACCGATGATGATCCCGACAACACAGGCCGCTATGACTGCCCAGAAACATATTATCGGCATTGACATGATAGTTTTTTTGTTCATGAAACATCCCCCAATCTTTTAGGACTCATTAACCAGTTTTCCTGTCATATGTTCCGGTGAAAACTCCAGACACTGAACTCTTGGAAATGCATTCTTCAGCTCTTTTTCCAGATACTCTTCATCATCTGTAAACTTCCCGGCAATCGAAGTGCATATATTTCTTGCCTTTTCTTCATCTTCAACCAGGCTGATCCTGCCGAAAACAATGACGCTTTTTATATTAAGCGCCCAATCGCCTTCCTTGCGATAGCCTTCGTCATATACACAGTAACAGGCTTTGTCACAGGCTTTGATCGAGTCGATCTTGTGTCCCTCTTTCGCTCCGTGAAAATAGATCTTCCCATCATCTTCACAATACCAATGGTCCATGGGCACCCCATAGGGATACCCATCATCACCTATCAGCGAAAGGACGCCTCTCTTCGCACTCTTCAGTATCTCAAAGCACTCTACATCTGAAATCTGCTGCCTGAATCGTCTCATTTTTCGAAACATCATAAATCACCCAATCATTTTCTAAAGCGGTGCCACGGGGCACTCCCCGTCACTTATCTACTCCCTTCAGGATCTTTTCGCGCGTCCTGCGTTTCGGGTCAATACAAAATTCTATTTTTCTGACGACAAAAGTCAAGATCCCGGCCAGCACAAAATACAGGATCGCCACGACAACGAGCGGGAAAAACGCCTCATAGGTACGACTTCGAATGATATCACCCATTTTTGTCAGATCCTGCACCGCCACATAACCGACGACCGCCGTCGCCTTGATAAGCGCAGTGATCTCACCCTTGTATGCCGGCATGAAATGCGGCAAGGCTTGAGGGAGGATGATCCGGTAGAAGGCCTTGAAGTTGTGATAACCGAGTGCATAGGCTGCTTCGAGCTGTCCCCGTTCCACTGCACCTACTCCGACCTTCAGCATGCTTACGACCGATGCGGCAAAGACCAGAGTGAAACCGATGATGGAAATGACCGTTCCGGAGATCTGAACATTGCCGAAAACAATGTAGTACAAAATCATAAGCAGCACTACCACGGGCATGCCATGAACGAGCCAGACAAAGAATCGCGCTAACCGGTCTGCGACCGGGTGACCGTTACGGCATGTCATGAAAATAATAAAGCCGAGCACGGTGCCAAAGAGGATCGACAAAGCAGTAATGATCATCGTCGTTTTGATCCCTTCAAGGAAAAGGAGCCACCGGTCTTCCCGGATAAATGTTTTTTCAAAACTGCTGATCAGCTTTTCCAGGAAGGACGTGCTTTCTGATGCGCTGCTGTTTTTAAGATACGCAAGAACTGAAGCGCTGGTATAGAGCGGATCTGAAAAACAAACGCTTTCTTTACGTTCCTCCGTGATCGCGATCATGCCGATCCCGAAATCGCTTCGTCCCGAAGAGACCGAATCAACAATACCGCCGAAGCTCATATTGATGATCTCAAGTCCGTAGCCGCGTGCTTTACAGAAGCGCACCGCAAGGTCTATATCCAACCCCGCAAAGGAATTGTTTCGGATATATGTGGCCGGAGGATTCGTTGAATCCGTAGCCAGACGCAGAGTCCCTTTTTTTGCCGGTAACGAAGCGGGATCCGTGATGGTCTTTTGACTGTCATCTTTTCCGAGCCAGATACGATCAATTTCTTCCAGAACACCACTCTCTTTGGCGATCTTCAGATATTCATTGAATTCATCCCGAAGTTCTTCTCCTCTTTTTGTCTTGCCAAAGATGGCTCCGATCTTCACTGATTCCGTCAGTTCTTCATCCAGATAAGTCAGATCATCATTGTCGATCATCATGTAGCGGACGATCAGTTCGGGGTTGCAGAATGCGTCAATTTTGTTCTGACGGAGCGCAGTCAGAAGATCCGTGGAGGTATCATAATAGCTGATCGCGGATTCAGGGAGTTCTCTTTCCACGATCGGCCCCTGAATGGACCCAGTGTTGACGCCAATGCGTTTGCCGTTGAGATCAGAAGCCTTAGTATATTCCGGCACAGCGTTTTTTGAACGTGTATCCTGAACCATTACGCCGATCTCTCCGACATAGGTCGGCTCGGAGAATCGGATGGCCTCTTTCCGTTCCGGTGTAATGAACAGACAGGCGAAAATACAGTCGATCTTGCCGGTCTGTGCAGCCGCTACGATGCCGTCGTAATCATAGGTCTTGAATTCCAGTGTTGCTCCCAGCCATGCAGCAAAACGCTTCGCAAGTTCGATATCGTAGCCCACGAGTTCTGTGCCGGCGTAATAGTTAAACGGCACATTGCTTCCGGTAGTTCCTACAACAAGATGAAGATCGGATGTTTCAGGAACGGGGATATCCGGCATATTCTCCTCGTGTTTCACAAGCCAGCGTTCGGCTATATCGTCCAAGGTTCCGTTCGTTCGTATCTCCTTAAGAAATGTGTTGATCTTCGTTTCGAGATCAGGGATCTGTGACACCGGCGAGATCGCGACTGCACCGGTATTTCCAGCCCCGACGGTTTCATCCAAAAGCCTGACGTCCTTGAGTCCGTTTTGGATCGCAATGTCCATAGACAGTCTATCGAATACAAAAGCGTCGATCTTTCCCTGACTCACCGCAAGATATCCGTTCATCTCTCCCCTGAAATATTCGATCTGCGCTTTCGGGAATTCTTTCTGTACCAGCGTTCCTTCCGAGGTATCGGTCGTAACACCGATGTGTATGTCAGAATCATTCAGCTGTCCAATGGATGTGATGCCGCGGGCTCCGGAGTCATCGGATCGCACCTCCGGGGCGCAGCCGGAGAGCAAAGAAACCGGAAATATCAGAAGGAAAAGGATGATCAGGGCAATGCCCCGGTGCCTTTTATTATTCTTGTCGTGCATGAAAATACTATAACAGGAGTGCCACGGGGACGGTTCTTTTGTCACCATGTATCAAAATCTTATCTCCGGAACCTGGATCGGCTTCATTCCATGTTCCTCATATGTGATCCCGTTTTCCTCAAGCTCCTTTTTGAACGCCTCATAATATACATCCTCGCAATACGCTTGGAGCATTGATATATATACATTTCCATTTACTGCGGAAAGTTCAAGTAGGGGAAATTCTCCTGTCGGAGTTTCCGTCCAGAATTCACGTATATGCTCTCCCAGCTTTGGATAAGCCCATCGTCCAACATAGCTGACAACATATGAACTTGACTTGAAAAAACCTCCCATAGCGCGCCTCGCAGCCTGTACCTTTGAGTCAAAATCGGGAAGGTTCAAAACCATCTGGCTTATCGAAGCAGAAGCAGCAGCCCTGTTTCTTACCATATCCTCGTCACTTTGAAGGATAGTTTTCCCCCGGTAAGCGGTACACTGCATATCCAGCGGCAGCTTTTTGATCGAATCGCTGAAATCCATCGCCGCCCTTTCGGTGGCGTTATGGAAGGATTCGCGGGCGTTCAGCATGGGACGGGAATTGATAACATAACTATTGACGATGGGGAGCGTGTGATCCGGAAGAACCCGTTCGATCGCCCTGGCCATCAACACACATACAAGTATCCCCGGAGTTGCATCGTTATCCCTGATAAAGGGAACCATCACATCCTCAGGTATGGAAAGCTTTCGGATATACCCCTTTCCTTCCCCCCTTTTCAGGCCAAGACTCCCCATCATGTTGAGGGCTTCCGGCACAGGCGGTCTCTGAAACTTCGAGAGGTCGATGAGCGGAAATGCATCATAGGGATCAGCTGTCTCCTCTTTTGTAATAGGTGTTTCCAATGTTCGTATCCCTGTGCTGTCATTGAGTCCATACACTTCATGAAAATAGTAATACAGAAGGGTTCCCGCCAGAAAATAAATCCCGGTGCCATCAGCCCGACCGTGGAAAAAATTGAGGTAGAGATTGTCATCATTGAAGGAAACTGCCCAGATATGCCCATTGGTCTCTTTTGTTCCCAATGTGATCATTTCATCCGTGTGAAGAAGCGCCACGGGAGCATCATTTCTCTCGTAATAAAACTCCCGTTCATTTTTCTTCAATGTGACGCAGAAATAAGGATACCTTTTGGCTGTCTTGTCAAGAGCTCTTTGCATCGCATCCTGCACGATCGGTCCATCAAGGCGGAAATTAAGCCTTACCGTGTAACTCCCCGATGAAGTTGCATACATCATCAAAGCATCTCCGCGCGCCAACACTTAAACTGTACTCCTCATTTTCAAGCATTTCTTCTACTCCTTTCAAATTGTAGTGCGCGGGGGCGGTTCTTTTGTCACTTCCTCTCAAAACTTCACTGTCTCCGGTTCATCAGTAAATGAACTGAATATCGCTGTGGCATCTTTGAAATAGAATACTTCCGTATTGCCGTCATCAGCCTTGTACATATTCTGCAATGACGGATATGCATCAAGCATGGCCTGGCGGGCTTCGATCCTGTCATCCTCCACGAGTTCCCCTGAAACACGAAGCCATTTGCCATCCTTGAACGCACATACTTCAACCTTTGAATTGGCATGAATCTGCTTTGATACATCCTTTACCTTGCCGGTCTGAATGTACAGCCTGTCTTCAAATATGTGAGCTGTTCCGAAAGGTCTCACCCTGGGCTGGTCACCCTCAACCGTTGCAAGATAATACGTACCTGCTTCTTTCAGAAAATCTACTACTCTTTTCATTTTTGTGTTCCTCCTTTTTTTGTGTTTTTTTACCGGATGGGCGGATCAGTTGCGAGGGAGAAAGGGGTCAAATTCTTCTTCCGGAAGCGTTGGCAGTAATCTGCCGTTTTGTCCCTCTTCTATGATCTCATAAATGCCATCAAAGCGCTCCCTTATCTTTTCCGTCCATCGCACCTCCCCGGGATAGAGCATCGAGAGGAAGCCTCTTGGATCATATCCATAGGTGTTGGAATCTCCGTAAAATACTATCTTTTTCAATGCTATGCTTTCCCCTGATCTTCAAGGATAATATCCATCTCGTGCCACTCCTCGCCTCCCCACTTGGAAGCTGATACTCCCAGATCCCTGAATCCAAACTTCGTATACATAGAAACCTTCTCCAAAAGGCAGGTAAGGACAAGTCTTTTTCGTCCCCGCTCCCGTTCTCTGAAGCAATAGGTCATGACAAGTTCTCTCCCAAGCCCCTGTCTTCTGTATTGGGGTAAAACATCAAGACCAAGAAGCATTACATTTTTGCCATCACAGTTGTGCGTCGTTTCATCTGTAAAAAATTCATCCCTGAATGAATACTCATCTGTTGCGATGCCGTTCAAAAAACCGGCGATCTCACCGGTTTTGCGGTCGATCGCAACCAAAAAGAGATCCGCTGCTACCGCTATACGCGCGATCATACTCCCCCTTGAACATGCTTCATTGGATGGAAAGCATATATTTTCGATCACAACAGCTTCTTCAGCTTCTTCCGGTCTTATTGTACGAAACTCAAAGCGATCATGCAGGCTGAATTCTTCTATATCCATTTTTCCTCTTTTCTATTTATCAGGTGACAAAAGAACCGTCCCCGCGGCACTTCTTTAAATCATACGTATCTCTTTCTATCGTGATCTCATAATCAGTCCTGCTGCCGTCCGGAGCCTCTATTGTAAGGACCGTCTTCCCCGCTCTTTTGAAATCACAATGAATGAGATAATCCTCAATCCCTGACTCATAGCGCATCTCGGCGGTACCGTATCTCTCGTCTGCAAGATAAACCATGTAATCTTCGTTAAACTTGTTTTCTCCGCCGCCTACCATAAGGGTTGTGCTGTAGATCGGAGGATTCAAAAGCCCAAGGACCGTAAGAACAGCGACGATCCCGATTCCGATGACCGCTCCGACAAGCTTTATTCTCTTGTTTTCAAATATCAGCACAGGATAGAAGATAATGACGCAGCCGCAGAACAGCCATATCAAAATGTATTTCGGCGCGTAGAACAGAAAATCACTGAAATATAAAGAATAGGAATCAGCTGTCAAAAGTATCATGGGAAGCAGTATGAGATAGCCCCACCACTTTCCCTTCTTCATGAAATACCCAATGAAGCCCATGGGAAAACAGAGTAATGTCCATATAAACCAGGTTTTATAATACCCGAACAACCCCCAGCCCTGCCAGGAGAAGGGCACCTGCAGAAGATAAACAAGGGGCTGGCTGATAAGGAAAAACACAAAGCACTTGAACGCGGAATCAAGATTTGACTTGCTGTTCATTATGATAATGATGCCGAAGAAGACCCACATCTCAAAGGTCACGACTATGGCATGGAAGGATGTGTATTTCAAGGCCGGTATGTTCGCCATCAACGCGGTAAATGCTCCGGCTGCGATTGCTGCTATGATAAGCTTCGGCCAGGTCAGGTTGATCCCTCCGAAAAGCTTCTTTCCAAGCGAACTCAAAAACTGCTTCATAGCTGCTTCCTCCCTGATCTTCTATTAATGCGTCCGGTCACGCTGCGTCCTTGAGCGGCTCCTTCGTTTCGTATTTTTCCCAATACTCAGATAGAAGTTCATTGAGCCTTCTTCCAATCTCCATATGATCTTCCTCATTCAGATTCGCAAGAGAGATGCGGACTGTCCCCTCGGGAGCATTAAAGCCGGGGCGGTCACCGTCATTCACCGATCATTGGTATTCACCCCTTTAAGTATCTTTGAGGGTTTGCGGCGTTTGGGATTGATGTTTATGGTAACCCTGCTTATTATTCTCCCGATCAGTACCTCCAGCGCGAAGTAGATGATCGTCACAGCGATCAGCGGGAAAAATGCCTCATAGGTTCGGCTTCGAACGATATCCCCCATCTTGGTCAGGTCCTGTACCGCGATATAACCAACAATTGCCGTCGCCTTGATGAGGCTTACGACCTCGCCCTTGTAGGCGGGCAGCACGTGATAAAGCGCCTGTGGAAGTATGATCTTGAAAAAGGTCCTGGTATTTGAATAGCCAAGCGCGTATGCGGCTTCGTACTGACCTTTGTCGATCGCGCCAACGCCCATCTTCAAAAGTCCGAATACCGCCGCGCCAAAAGTAAGTGTGAAGCCGATCACTGATACGACTACACCGCTTATCGAAACCGATCCAAAGATTACGAAATAAAGCACCATCAAAAGGACGACCGCCGGCATGCCCTGTATGAGCCAAAGGAAGATCTTTGTGATGATGTTTGCCACGGGATTTTGGTTCCTGCAAAGCATGAATATCAAAAAGCCGAGGATCGTACCAAAAAGCATGGCAAGGAGCGTGATGACAAGGGTCGTCAAAACACCTTCCACAAAGAGTTTCCAGCGATCCTCACGGACGAAGGTCTTTTCAAAGCTTTCACCGATACTTTGAAGGAAAGATGGCTGTTGCGGCGATGCGGAAACAGTCCGGACGACAAGGACAAAGGCTGCCGGATAATAATCAATGAAATCCACTGCCTGGGAGCGTTCAGGTGTGATAACGATGCTCCCGGTGCCCATATCAGCCTTTCCTGATTGTACGCCGGCAAGTATTGCAGCAAAGTCCATCCCGGTAAACTCAACCTTGTAGTCAAGCTTTTTGGCTATCATCAGAATGATCTCTATGTCAAAGCCCTTCACCTCATTGTCTTTTCCGACATAGCTCATTGGTTCTAGCGTATCGCAAGCAGCCACATGAAGCGTTCCTTTTGTACCCGGCCAATCCTGCGCAGGAAGCTCCTTGACGCTTTCGTCAGCTCCTGTCCACTTGTCCCATGCCTTCTCGATCTCTGAATTTGGGATCTCTTTGAAGGCTGCCAGCCACTCATCCCTGCGGGGATCGCCCTTTGCAAAGGCAATCCCGAATTTGGAATCATCAAGGCTCTTTGGAAAGATCGCAAGATCAGGATTTCTGTTGATAATAAGCTGACCTACGGCATTATTCATGAAAAAGGCATCGGTCTTTTTTGTTTTGAGCGCCTGGATAGCATCCGGTGTGCTGTTGAAGTAAGTGAAATTCAAAACACCCGGAGCTTTGCTCTTGACCAGTTCCTCAAAGGGCGCGCCGGTGAGCAGGGATACGGTCTTTCCCGAAAGCTCGGAAAATTCGGAAAACTCAGGGCGGACATCTGCAGCAGCGCCTCCTCTTTCCTTCAATATCAGAAATGAGGCGGGGCATGAATAGTATGGTATTGAAAAGTTGACGCTCTCTGCCCGTTCCTCAGTGATAGTAATTCCTGATGCAGCAAAATCCGCCTTGCCGGACTGCACTGCAGTCAGAAGACCGTCAAACCTCATTATCTGAACATTCAATCCATAGCCTTTGGCCTTACAGAACTCCGCGGCAATATCTATATCGATTCCCACCGTATCGCTCCCGCGAACGTAGCCAAACGGAGGACCGGAAGCCTCAGTAACCATTGTAAGTTTCCCGTTTGTCGAAGGAAGAGAAGAAACGTCCGGCATTGTCATCTTGCTTTCATCTTCTGATTTCCACTTTTGGATCAACTCTTCAAGTTCGCCGCTTTCTTTGAACTTTGCAAGCCATTCATTGAACTCCGACAGCTTTTTTTCTCCGGAACTGCTCTTTGGAAAAACAAAGCCATATTCGAAGGAACCAATGGTGTCATCCATTATCATGATATTGTCGTACTCTTTGGTGATCCGCAAAAGCGTAGGCTCATCAGCGGGAATGGCATCAATCTTTCCTGCATTCAATGCCGCTACCGAATCAGCATGCGAATTAAAATAGGTGATCTTTGCATCAGGCAGTGCCTCGGATACGATCGCATCGAAGACTGATCCCGTAAGTATACCGATCGTTTTGTTGCTAAGATCAGAGATTTTTTTCAGTTCCCCTGAATTTTGCTTCTCCGAAGAAGCAGCTGTTTTCTGCCCCGTTCCTTCAGCTCTTACCGCAACGCCTGCAAACAGACTGAAGGAAAGGACCGCTATCGCAATAACCGGGAATATCCTTTTAATCAATGTCTTCAACCTCCTATAGAGAGCAGCCCCTATACCCCTTTCACGATCGTCAGCACATTACATCCGTCTTTTCGCTCATACCGCATATCGTCCATGCTCTTTTTGACCATAAATATCCCAAGCCCGCCGATACCACGCTCATCGGCGGAAAGAGTCACGTCAGGGTCCTCCTTTTCAAGGGGATTGTAAGGGACTCCGGAGTCCTTGAATGTTATCAAAACCTGCTTTTTCTCAGTATCTGTCTCTACCGAAATGACCGCATCTCCCGTATCCGGGGCATAGGCATAGCTTGCTATGTTTACGAAGATCTCCTCAACGGCAACATCTATCTGCATCTGCGCTTTCATTGATGCACCGAGCTCTTCGACGAAGCCGTCTACAAAAGCGATCACTTCCTGCAGGTTTTCAAGACTTGCTTTGACATTAATCTCATTTGCCATAAGCTCTGCCTCCCCTTTCCGCAAACATCCTCACGTGGGTTTCTACACTTTATGAAACTATTCCCTCTGACCTGATATTCAACTTGAGGCAATTTTGCAATTCCTCATTTTCCGCCCATTCATAGTCGATCGATCCTGCCAGACCTTTGATCACCGAAAGTGAAATCTCATCTTCTGTTTTTGTGATATCCACTTTTTCACCGGCATAGCTGAAAGTCCATCGTGCGAGTTCTGTCTCAGAAGAATATTCGCAGACAGCCTGAACCTTCGGGGTCTTGAGAAGAGGGATCAGAAGATTTGTGGTTTCCTCAAAAACAAGCTGGATTCGATTTGAATAATTCGGGGATATCTGATTCTTGGCGCACCATACCTCTATCTGCCCCTGCATGCCGATGAAGTCGTAATCACGGCTTTCGATATTCAGTTCAAGAACCTTCAGTCTCCGAACAAAGCGGCGCGTGTTTTCGCGCTTTGGATTGTCAAAAATCTGCTCCGGTGAGCCGTCTTCGTAAATGCCGCCGTTTTCCATATAGAAAACGCGGTTTGAGATCGCCTTTGCGAAATTCATCTCGTGCGTGACGATCATCATGGTCTTTCCGGTCTTTGCAAGATCACGGATGACCGCCTGAACCTCACCTACCATAGTGGGATCGAGGGCGCTCGTCGGCTCGTCAAGAAGTATCACATCGGGATCCATAGCAAGCGTCCTGGCGATCGCGATACGCTGCTTCTGCCCGCCTGACAGCTCATCAGGATAATTAAGAGCCTTTTCCGCCAGTCCCACCGTGCGAAGCAGCTTCATTCCGGTATCATAGGCTTCCTGTTTGCTTTTACCCAAAAGATCCATGGGAGCCAGCATTATATTTTCGATAATGGTCTTGTGACCGAAAAGATTGAAGCTCTGGAACACCATCCCCATCTTCCGGCGCACCTTGTTGATGTCGCATTTGGGATCTGTGATCTCAAGGCCGTCCACAAAGATCTTTCCGCTCGTGGGCTTTTCAAGTTGGTTGATACAGCGGAGAAGCGTGCTCTTTCCGGTGCCGGACGGGCCTATGATGGAGATCACATCGCCGTCATTTATTTCCACACTCACGTCCTTAAGAGGCGTGACATTGGGATATTCTTTTTTCAGATGCTCAATTCTGATCATTGGTATTCACCCCCTTCAGTATCTTTGATGGTTTGCGTCGTTTCGGATTGATGTTGATGCTGAGTCTGCTTATTATCCTCCCGATCAGAACCTCCAGAGCGAAGTAGATGATCGTCACAGCGATCAGCGGGAAAAATGCCTCATAGGTGCGGCTTCGGACGATATCGCCCATCTTGGTCAGATCCTGCACCGCGATATAACCAACGATAGCCGTCGCCTTGATGAGGCTTACGACCTCGCCTTTGTAGGCGGGCAGCACGTGATAAAGCGCCTGTGGAAGTATGATCTTGAAAAAGGTTCTGGTATTTGAATAGCCAAGCGCGTATGCGGCTTCGTACTGACCTTTGTCGATCGTGCCAACGCCCATCTTCAAAAGTCCGAATACAGCCGCGCCGAAGGTAAGTGTGAAACCGATCACTGAAACGGCTACACCGCTGATCGAAACCGATCCAAAGACAATGAAATAAAGGACCATCAAAAGGACGACCGCCGGCATACCCCGTATGAGCCAAAGGAAGATCCGTGTGATGATATTCGCCACAGGATTTCCTTTCCGGCAGAGCATGAATATCAGAAAACCAAGGAGGGTGCCGAAGAGCATAGCGAGGAGCGTGATAACAAGGGTCGTCAAAACACCTTCCAAAAAGAGTTTCCAGCGCTCCTCACGGACAAAGGTCTTTTCGAAGCTTTCCCCGATACTTCTGAGAAACGAATTATCCGACCCGGGGCTGACATTTGATCCGGCGCCTGCATTATCCTTCAATATCATGAGCTTGGCGCTGCTGTTGTAGTAGGGAATTGAGAAATTGACGCTTTCCTTCCGCTCCTCGGAGATGGTGATGCAGGCCAAGCCAAAATCCGCCTTGCCCGTTTGAGCTGAAGCCAGGACGCCGTCGAAGTTCATGGCTTCGATCATCAATCCGTAACCGTAAGCCTCGCAAAACCGGGCGGCAAGATCCACCTCAAATCCCACGATCTCAGTTCCACGAAAGTAATCCAATGGAGGATATGAGCCCTCGGTAGCCATGGTGAGCATCCCGTTTGGCGCAGGGAAATTCGAATAGTCCGGCAGGGTCTTTTTCTCTTCAGGTCCGGTTTTCCACTTCGTGTATATCTTATC
>JAFOIR010000228.1 GCA_017420625.1 Bacillota bacterium | reverse complement strand
CTGACACAGGCGGAACCGGCTGACTCCCCGGCCACTGTCACATTCGAAGGATCACCGCCAAAGACGGCAATATTCTTCTGTACCCATTCCAGCGCTTTGATCTGGTCCAAAAGGCCGTAATTGCCCGTCGTTTTATTGTCAGATTCGGCTATCAGTTCTTCATCAGCAAAGAAACCAAAGACACCCAGCCGATAGCCCATGTTTACCACGATGACGCCTTCATGTGCCAGCGTCTCTCCGGAATAATCATCATACCAGGGCTGGCCGGTCTGGAGTGATCCGCCGTGAATATAGACGATGACCGGCAGCTTGTCTTCCGGTTTTGCTTCTGCCGGCTGCCAGATATTGAGATACAGACTGTCTTCGCTGACCGGCGCGATATAATTATCTGTCAGCGAGATTTTGTAATCGTGATAGCCGATGATCTGCGCCAGGGAATTGTAGATAGGCAGATTGACCGGCTGCATGGACATAGGCGCAAAATGATCACAAACAAGAATACCATCCCATGGGGCAGGATCCTGGGGCTCTTTCCAGCGAAGATCCCCGACCGGCGGTTGGGCGTAAGGAATGCCGGTATAGACTTTTACTTTTCCATCTTCGTTATAGACACCGGTGATCTTCCCATCCTGCAGTTCAATAATCTCTGTTGTTTTTGGATTGGGGTAAGAAACAGCCGGAACCGCTTTGGTCGGCGGCCAGGAAAGCATGAATGCACCAAAGGTAAGTACCAGCAGTCCCAGGAAGGCTAGGAGTTTAAATCCAAATGGTTTCTCTCCCAGGAAGCGGACATACAGAAAAATATACAGGCCAAACAAAAGGATCGTAACCGCCCATCCCCAAAGACTGTTTTTATTCAGTTCCAGCGCTGCCAGAACCAGCAGAATGAATATTCCCATCGGAACCCAGCGAAGGATTGTTTTCAGCATATTTGCCTCCTGTTCAAAACAATGGTATAATGGATTCATTATATCATATAGTTGATCGGAGGTTCAATTATGTCAGCTGTTATGGATCGTTTTTTGAAATATGTTGTGATCGATACCACATCCAATCCCTCATCCGAAACTTTTCCGAGTGTTCCGGAAACAGAGCTTCCCTTTGCAGATATGCTTGCAGAGGAACTGAGGCAGATCGGTGTTTCAGACGTTTCCCGTGACGAATACGGTTATGTCTTCGGTACGATTCCTTCTACCATCGAAAACTACGATGGTCCTGTCATCGGCTTTCTGGCCCACATGGATACTTCCTTTGATGCACCGGGAAAAGATGTTCGTCCACGTATCATAGAAAACTACGATGGAGGCGATATCGAACTGGGAAACGGGCTTATTCTTCGTCCGGATGATTTCGAATCCCTGAAGAAAAATATCGGCAGGAAGCTGATTGTCACCGATGGATCGACGCTGCTCGGAGGCGATGACAAAGCCGGTGTTGCTGAGATCATGACCGCCGCCGAATATCTGCTCGAGCATCCGGAGATCCCGCACGGACCGATCAAGGTGGGTTTCACACCCGATGAAGAGATCGGACGGGGTGTCGACTATTTCGACGTGAAACGATTTGGCGCTGACTATGCCTATACCATGGATGGCGGCGAACTGGGTGAACTCGAATATGAAACCTTCAATGCTGCTGCCGGCATCGTAGAGATCTTCGGAACCAGTATCCATCCCGGCGCTGCCAAGGGCAAGATGGTTTCCGCTGTACAGCTGGGCATTGAGTTTCAGGGCATGCTGCCGGTCTTTGAACGTCCGGAGCATACCGAAGGCCGTGAAGGCTTCACCCATCTGCACGGGTTTACCGGTACGGCAGACCGCGCCAGACTGGATTATATTATCCGGGATCATGACCGGGCCAAATTCGAGAAAAAGAAAGCTTTCCTGCAGGAAGTCGGCCGTTTTCTGAATACCAAATACGGTGAGGGTACAGTCAAAGTCACGGTGGAAGACAGCTATTACAATATGGGCGAAGTTATCTCCCAGTATCCCTTCCTCCTGGACTATGCCAGAGACGTCTATAAAGATCTTGGAATCGAGGCGATCACTGTCCCCGTCCGCGGAGGTACCGACGGATCCAGGCTTTCCTTCATGGGTCTTCCCTGCCCGAATCTCGGTACCGGAGACTACAACTGTCACGGTCGTTATGAATATGTCTGCGTAGACAAGATGGAAATGGCTGTCAAGGTGATCGTCGGCCTTTGTGAGCGGTTTGCCCGTTGACAGGAAAGGATCAAAATGTCATCACAGACCCCGAGAGGAGGCATTCTTCGGAAGCTTTTCTTCTCCACACTATACCTCAGCGCCTTTACCTTCGGCGGAGGTTATGTCATCATTACGTTGCTCAAGCGCAAGTTCGTCGATGAACTCAAATGGATCGAAGAAGACGAAATGCTGGATCTTGTGGCGATCGCACAGTCCTCGCCCGGACCCATCGCAGTCAACGGTGCCATCGTTCTGGGTTATAAGCTGGCCGGATTTGCCGGTATTCTTTTCGCTGTCTTCGGCGCGATCATCCCACCGTTTGTGATCTTAAGCATCATCTCTTTCTTCTATCAGGCTTTCAAAAACAACTTTGTCATCCAGGCACTGCTGACCGGCATGAAATCCGGTGTCAGCGCTGTGATCCTGTCGGTCGTCTTCGATATGGCGAGCGGCATCGTCAAAGGCAAGGATATCGTCCTGATCATCGTGATGATACTGGCCTTTATCGCCAACTACTTTCTGAAAGTCAATGTCATTATCATTATCCTGACCTGCGTACTGATCGGAATCCTCCTGACGGTTTTTCGAACCGGAAAGCGAGGTGGCAAATGATCTATCTGCAGCTGTTCCTTGCTTTTCTTCAGATCGGAGCTTTGAGCTTCGGCGGAGGTTATGCCGCCATGCCGCTGATTCAGGCCCAGGTGATCGACAAATATGCCTGGCTTTCCCTCTCGGATTTTTCCGATCTGGTCACGATCGCGGAGATGACGCCAGGACCTATCGCGATCAATGCCGCCACCTTTGTTGGCAATCAGATGGCCGGTCTTTTGGGCGCCGTTTGTGCTACGATCGGAGTCGTTCTTCCTTCCTGTATCTTTGTTACGATTCTGGCGCTTATCTATACCCGCTATCGCTCCCTGACGGTAATTCAGGGCGTTCTCAAGTCCCTTCGTCCTGCAGTAGTTGCCATGATCTTCTCTGCCGGTCTGACCATCCTGCTTCCGACGATCTTTGTGAGCGGCACCATTTCTTTCCTTGCCGGCAATTTCAAACTGCGCGCGTTCCTTCTTTTTGCCAGCGCCTTCTTCGTTCTTCGCAAATGGAAAAAGATCAGCCCGATCACCGTCATGCTTGCATGCGGAGTGATCGAACTGATCTTCCAAAGCATAAAATAAAACAGCCCCAAAGGCACCTTCAGGCTTGGCAGTTGCTTCGCAAAACTCGCCTGAGAGGCACCTTTGGGGCTCTCTTTTGCTTATTCTCTATTACTGTACGTAGTTCTTTCCAGCTTCTAATGCGTTCATATTCGCTTCCAGAAGATTCATTTTTCTGGCAGGAATGACTTTCTTCAGTGCATCTTCGATGCCCGCTTCGTCAATACAGCCAGTCTTAGCGATGACCGCACCTAACAGGATCATGTTCGCGAGACCAGGCATGCCCATTTCATTAGCCATCTGGGTAGCAGGTACGCGGTAGACTTCCACATCCTTCCGCTCGACTTCACGGGTGATCAGAGTAGAATCAAGGAAAATCGAACCGCCGACAGTCACTGCATTCTCATACTTGTCCAGAGACGGTGCATTCATGACCATCAGCACATTCGGATGATCCACGATCGGGCTTCCGACCGGCGTATCCGAAAGGATGACATTACAATTGGCGGTACCGCCGCGCATTTCCGGGCCGTAGCTCGGCAGCCAGCTCAGTTCTCTTCCTTCCAGCAGGCCGGCATAGGCCAGAACTTTTCCGGAGAACAGAAGACCCTGTCCGCCAAAGCCGGCAATGACGATCTCATAATCTTTCATCGCTTACGCCTCCTTCCCGGCCAGGCCGATTCCGGCTTCTTTATCGCGGTATACGCCTAACGGATACTGCGGGATCATCTTCTCATCGATCCATTCCAGCGCTTTTTGCGGTGTCATGCCCCAGTTGGTCGGGCATGCGGACAGAACTTCCACGAGAGAGAATCCTTTGCCTTCCACCTGATTCTGGAAGGCTTTTTTGATGGCTTTCTTCGCTGCACGGACGTTTTTCACGTTATTGACGGTCACGCGCTCCAGATAAGCCGGTGCCTCCAGCGTAGAAAGCAGTTCGCAGATATTGATCGGATATCCCTGGGTCTTCGGATCTCTTCCATAAGGAGATGTCTGCGTCACCTGTCCGATCAGAGAGGTCGGTGCCATCTGACCGCCGGTCATACCATAAATGGCATTGTTAATGAAAATGATCGTGATATTCTCGCCTCTGGCAGCGGTAGAGACTGTCTCGCAAAGGCCGATTGAAGCAAGGTCGCCGTCACCCTGATAGGTGAAAACAATATTCTCCGGCATGGAGCGCTTGACGCCGGTTGCAACAGCGGGTGCTCTTCCGTGAGAAGCTTCGATCATATCACAGGCGAAATAATCATAGGCCATGACCGAGCAGCCTACGGGTGCGATGCCGATCGTTCTTCCTTCG
>JAFOIR010000227.1 GCA_017420625.1 Bacillota bacterium | reverse complement strand
CGACGCGAGGTTGTCCGTGTCACGCACGGAATAGAGCCCGACATATTCCAGACGCGAATGTTTGCACAGCCGCCGGATGCCCTCCTCTAACGGATCGGTCGCGTAGGCGCCCGGATAGCCGTGCGTCGCGATGATCGCGACTTTCTTCCCCGCCCAGAGGGAGCCTTCCGCGCTGCCGTAAAACTTGTTCAGGCCGTAATGCCGGTCCAGCATGTTCTTCATCTGGGCCGTGCAGTACCACTCATAGATCGGCGTGGCCAGAACGATCAGGTCCGACCGGATGATGTCCTCCACCACCGCGTACATATCGTCTTTCTGCACGCAGCCGTACTCGCCGGCGACCTGCTGGCAGGCATAACAGCCTCTGCAGGGGGCAATGTCCTTATCCGCCAGAGTCACGTACCGCACCTCGGCGCCGCCGGCTTCCAGTTCTTCGATGAACGGCCGGCACAGCTCCGCCGTGTTCCCGTGAAGTCTGGGGCTTCCCATCAGAATCAGAACACGCATCATAGCTCTCCGTCCTCCTCCGGATCCGGTTTCGGCCGGTCTTCCTCCGTGACGGCGGATCCGAGATTTAACACATCCATCTCGAGCGAAGCGGTCAGGTTTTTGATCTCGGCCAGCTTTTCGGCAGACATTCCGCCTCCCGCGGCACTTTCCAGATTCCGGAGAACGCTGTCCAGCATCTCCCGCGTCTCGCGGAGCCTCGTCAGCAGATCTCCTCTCTCGTTCTCCGAAACGAACTCTTCCACCGCACTGTCAGCAGCGCTCGCGGCGGCGTCCGAAGGCCTCTGCTCCGCAGGCCTTTCCGCGGCATTCCGCACGGTCCTCTCCGCAGTTTTCTCCGCGGTCCTCCGCACCGGTTCCTCCGCTGCGATCCCGGGGCGGGACTGTCTGGGCGAAAAGCCGGTCCCTCCGGAAAGATCATACTCTCCGAAGCCGTTCACCACGATACAGTTCCAGCCCTTATGGGCTTTAACATAGGCCGCGAAATCGCGCTTCGCGTCCGGCTCTCCGTGCACCAGGAAGATCTCGCCGGGCTCCCGCTCAAACCCCGAGAGCCAGGCATACAGCCCGTCCCGGTCCGCGTGTCCGGAGAAGCCCTCCAGATTATGGATCTGCGCCTTGACCGCGATGGTGTCGCCGAACAGCTTCACTTCCCGTGCGCCTTCGATCAGGGTCCGCCCGAGCGTCCCTTCCGCCTGATATCCCACGAAAACGACGCTCGACCTGGGATCGAACAGATTATGCTTCAGGTGATGGCGGATGCGGCCCGCCTCGCACATGCCGCTGGCGGAGATGATGATCTTCGGTCTGGGATCGGTATTGATCAGTTTGCTCTCATCGCTGGTCATCGTAAAATGAAGGTTCCTAAAATCCAGCGGATGATCGCCCTGCAGGATGAACTCGCGCATCTCCTCGTCGTAGTCCTGGGCATTGTTCTTAAAGATCTCGGTCGCCTGGACCGCCATGGGGCTGTCTACGAAGACCTGAACGTTCCTCAGCAGGTCTTTATAGGGGCTGTCACCGTCATAGATGCGGTTCAGCTCGAAGATCAGTTCCTGCGTGCGCCCGACCGCGAAGCTGGGGATGACGACATTGCCGCCCCGCTGCGTGGTCTCGACGACGATGTCCAGCAGCCGCCGGATGCTCGCGGCGTTCTGCTCGTGCAGGCGGTTTCCGTAGGTGGTCTCCATCACGACGACGTCGGCCTTATGGATGGTCACCGGATCGTTCAGGATGGGGCGGCCGTTCATGCCGAGGTCACCGGAGAACACCAGTTTCTTCGTTTCTCCGCCCTCTTCGGTCCACAGTTCAATGACGGCCGATCCCAGGATGTGGCCGGCGTCGTTGAAGACGACCTTCATCTGGTCATTGATCTCGACCAGAGTGTCGTACCGCACCGGTCTGCGCAGCTCCAGCGCGGCCAGCGCGTCGTCGGTCGTGTAAAGCGGCTCCTCCGGCTCGCGCCCGGCCCGCCTGGCCTTCCGGGCCTTCCACTCGGCTTCCTGCTCGTGGATGTGCGCGCTGTCTTTCAGCATGACGTCCATCAGGTCCGACGTGGCGTCCGTGCAGTAAATGGGTCCCTGAAACCCCTGCTTTACCAGGAGCGGAAGCCTTCCGATGTGGTCAATGTGCGCGTGCGAAACGACCACGCACTCGATCTCCTCCGGATCGAACGGGAACGGAACGCGGTTCATGGCTTCCATGGCCGCTCCGCCCTGGAACTGCCCGCAGTCGAGCAGGATCTTATGCCTGTCCGTCGAGATCATATGGCAGCTGCCGGTGACTCCGGATGCCGCTCCGCAAAAAGCGATCTTCATAATAGTCTGTCCGCCTTTCCTGAGATAGCCCTTCAGTCCAGTTCCATCCGCATGAGCACGAGCTCCTGCCAGCCGGTCAGGCGCGAGCGGAAGCCCCTCGGGTTCCGGCCGTACTCCGTAAATCCCACGCTCTCGTAAAGTGCGATCGCGCTGCGGTTCTCCGCGACCACATCCAGCTCGATCTGCGCGTAGCCGGCCTTTCTCGCGCATGCGACGCAGGCTTCCGTGAGGGCTCTGCCGATGCCGAGTCCCCAGTACGCCCGGTCAATGCTGACGCCGAACTCGGCCCGATGCCGCACTTTATCCTTCGTTCCGGCCGCGTCGACCCCGGCGCATCCGACGACCGCCCCGTCGACCTCGGCGATGATCTCGATCTCGTTCGTGCTCTCCGCCTTTTTCCGCAGATACTCCGCCTCCCGCTCCGCGTTCATGAACGTCTCGTCCGGATATGAAAGCAGGAAGTCCGTCTGCTCGTGCGTCAGGCGGAAGATCTCCAGCACAGCCTCTCCGTCCTGACCCGTGCAGTGCCGCAGGGTGCATTCCCTGCCGTCTTTCAGAATGATCTTTTTAAAAAACTCCATATCTCCTCCGCGATCTTTAACGTGCCCGGCTTCCTTTTCCTCAGCGGACCGGCTTTCAGTCCACCGTCAGCACCATCTCGATCTCTTCGTCGTATTCCACGCCGTTCGCAGCGAAGCCCCGGCTCTCGTAGAGCTTCCGGGCCGCGGCATTGTCCTTATGGCAGGTCAGTGCGACTCTGTCCGAGCTGCCGAACGGCTTCGTCCGGATATACCCGATCACGCGATCCAGAGCCTCGCCGCCGAAGCCGCGGCCCTGCATCGACTCGTCGATCATCATGTGCCAGATATCGTACTCCGGGATATCATAATCATAGATCACCATGACGTATCCGACCATCTTTTCATCAGCGTAAATGCCGAAAGGCTGACACTGCTCGCGGTAAACATACGCCTGTGCCAGGCTGCGGACCGGATGGGAAACGAATTCCTCCTGCCCCGGCGCGAGCTTCAGATCAAATGCGTCAATAAAATTCTCTTCGGTAATCGGTTTCAGTTCTGTCATTCATCTCTCCCTGTACACAGATTTCCCGGCTCATACGGTACTGAAATGAGATCTTCCTTTTGGCGATACAGGCAGCATACCGTCTCGTCAGTGCTTCCATTGTCCAAACTAAGTGTCATGTCGTTTTCAATGATCGGAAGCTTAAATGTAATAGACTTCAACCACTGACCGTTCAGCTTCCGATCCTCATGGATCTGAACCTCAGCAATCAGCGAAGTCATAAGCTTTCTCTTCTCCGCATCATCCATTACCGCATAGAGCTTATCAAAATAAAACAGAATCTTATAAATGTTATCCCCTGTGATCTTTTCGCTTTCAATGGTGGCCTTTTTCGCTCGTGCCGCTATCAGCGCATCTTCCATCTCGTCAATCCTATCATAGGCTTTATAAAGGCGGTCCTCAAGGTCTGCCTTACGGCGATTATAATGTTTGTCATCAAAATCCAGTGAGTCTATCTCCTCGGTCAATTTTGCTTTCAACATATAGGAATGGCGAAGCTGCTTTTCATAGTGTTCGATCTCCTGATCGAGAGCCGTAGTATCCACTTTCATATTGATCTTAGACTGCATTAACGCGGCAAACTTCGGCTTCTTGACCAGCTGCATGATGACTTCCGCCACCGCCGCATCCAAAACATCCTCATTAATCTGCTTCCGGTAATCGCACTTATACCCGCGCGTCATACTGCGGTGTTTACAGCCATAAAAATAATAGTCCTTATATTTGGTGCCATCCTTCTTATGTTTGGTGCTTTTATTGCCATACATCCCTGCACCGCAGACCGGGCATTTTAAAATGCCTGTAAGCAGATGAACCCGTTCATTTTTGCCGCGGTTCACGTGCTCATATTTCTTTCTTTGCCCTTCCACCTTTGTTTGAGCAGTCTGCCAAACTTCTTCAGAAACGATCGCTTCATGCAGCCCCTCTACCAAAACATAGTCGTCCGATTTGACCCGATGAAAGTCGTTTCTGGTTCCATGAACCTTTTCCGTACGAGTGCGCCCATAAGCGATCTTTCCGCAGTACACCGGATTTTGAATGATATCACGGATCCACTTCGCATCGAACAGAGGTGTCGCCCCTTTCCGCCGCAGCTTCTTTTGGATCCCGTGGTTCTCCAAATACTTTGAGATCCCGTTGGCTCCCAGATCACTATGTATATACTGATCAAAAATGATTCGGATCGCCTCTGCCTCCTCTTCATTCACCTCCAAAGCACCGTCAACCAACTTATATCCATAAGGGGTCATACCGCCGTTCCATCGACCTTCCCGAGCCTTCTGCATCCTTCCTTCCATAGTTTGAGTGCGGATGTTTTCTTTCTCAATCTCCGCAACTGCAGAAAGTACAGAAATAATCAACTTACCCGCGTCTTTAGAACTGTCAATTCCATCTTCCACGCAAATCAGGTTTACCCCAAAATCCTGCATGACCTGGAGCGAAGAAAGAACATCCGCCGCATTTCGTCCAAAGCGCGAAAGCTTGAAAACCAAAACATAGGAAACGTCATCTTTACCCGCCTTGATATCTTCCATCATCTGGCGAAACTGAACCCGGCCCTCAATGGATCTTCCAGACTTACCGGCATCTTCATATTCGCCGACGATTTCAAAATGATTAAAATCCGCAAAAGCCTGCATGCGGGATTTCTGCGCACCTAAAGAATATCCATCGACCTGCATGGCTGTGGACACTCTGGTATAGGTATAGACTTTCGTTTTTTCCTTACTCATCCGGATCTCCGCTTGTTATTCTTTTGAGTTCTCCAACATAATCAGATATGCGAGAAGACGCCTCCTTTTCTCTTCCGAAAAAGAGCGAAAACGATTCATCAACTGTTTCTCGATATCAGATTCCAGCTCGCTGCCAGGAAGGCTGTCGGGCACTTCCGCCCGACCCCTTCCCGTCAACAACGCTTCCGGTGAAACCTGCAGTGCTTCACAGATCATCATGATCTTATCTGCTCCGGGATTCGTCTTTTTGCTCCGCCAGTCGCTGATCGTCCTGGTGGAGATCCCGGTCATCTGAGACAACTTATACTGTGTGATCCCGCGCTCATCCATGATCTGAAACATGCGCTCACTGATGGTCATTTTCGTTTCCTTTCTTATCCTGCGTCCGTATATACGGACTATAGCATAAATCCACCTTCATTTCAATCGACCCTTCAGAAACCGGATCTTTCACTTTCCGCATTCGAAGTTGAACAAACCTCTGATATAGCTCACGCAATTTCTGATGCCACAGGACTTGTACCGGATCCATCCAGGAATCTACTTCCAACTCCCCCGCATGCCTGGCGATCATCTCCGCGAGAAAACTCGCAAAATGTGACCAGATATCCTCAGACCGCGAACGTTCTTTTTTGTTAATCATCTTTTATTACCCCCATGTCTTTTCTGTCATTTCTGAAAAGGAACACCCGGAGGTATGCACTTTTTTATCCAATGCAAAACCGGGTACATGAGAATACACCCAGTAAACCGAAACACTTTCTGTTTCAGCTTTTGGAAAAATGTATTCTATGTACCCGGCAACTTTATGCCCACTGACCGCCTGTGCGGCCTATATGTCGCCCGACCCTTCGGGCTGTAGAATCAGTATAGCAGTCCCGCCAAATTCTGCCAAGCAATTCCATGTACTACCTGGCAAGCAGGGCAAACCCGTCCATCCGGCCGGATTTTGCGCTTGCCTGTTGGGGATCCCCCAAGCCCCTTTCACACTTCGTGTGGCTGCGCGTTTCTGCGAAACGCTTAAGAGTGCCTGACGGCACATTTCTGAAAATGAAAATAACCGGGACCGGACACCACTTAAAAAAGTGACGTCGGTCCCGTGTGATCTAATGTGATTTTTCATCTTTGCCCTTCGACTGCCCCTGGTTTTCCGCTTCATAGAGCGATGCGCTGTTCCTGCTGGCGACGGCCAGCTCCTTCGCCTCTTCATTCCGTTTTCTGTATTCGGCATGCCATATCTTAACTTACTGACATTGGCTGCACGACGGCTTTTTTTCTTTTGCCGTCGTCCGGCAGTTTTATCAATTATTCTTTAATAGGTGAAAGGTTATAGTGATGGTGAAAATATCATTCTTTACATTGCCTGTTATAGAACCATTCAGGCGTTCTACCAACTCTTTAGCGATTGATAACCCCAATCCTGTTGAGGTTTTGCTTCTGGCTCCATCCGCCTTATAAAAGCGGTCAAACACTTTGTTGGCAACAATAGGCTCCTGTGTCTGGTAGTCATTTTCAAAATAAATCTGCACCGTATCAGCGGTATTTATTAGACGGACAGAAAGCTGATTATTCCCATGTTCAATACAATTTTTCAGTATGTTCTGGAAAATGCGGCGAAGCGCAGGTTCGTTCCCTTGAATAAAAATATCCTGTTCAGGGACATTAACCAGCGGTTCTATGCCCCTCTGCTTAATATCCTTATAAAAGCTGAAAAGCACACTTAAAAGAATTTCATTGACAGCACACGGGGACAATTCTACTTCATACGCCTTATTGGTCAGCTTTGCATAGGTAAACAGCTCATCCAGCATTTCTTTCAAAGAGGAAAGCCGGTCAGAGATAACAGTGGCATATTGCTGTCGTTCCACTGGATCATCACTTTTCAATAGGAGCTGGAAATATCCGTCCATAGAGGTCAAAGGCGTGCGTATATCATGGGAAAGGTTGATTATGGTATCTTTCAGATGACTTTCATTGTCTGCAATTTCTTTCCTTAAAGCTGCGGTCTGCTCAATTAGGGTATTCAATTCATCTGTCAGCTCGGCAACACAGCCCGATTTCTGGTCGCTGGTTATCAACATATTCGTTTCATGCTGGTTCAGAAAAGAAATCTGGCTTTTGACATTTTTAATCTGACGCCGGTAATAAAAAGCCAACCCTATCCCTAAAATGGCTATAACCACCGAAATGATACACGCAACCGCCATCTTTTCACCTCTTTTCTCACATATCTTTCTTCTGCATAATAAGCCCACTTAAACTTCCCATCAGGATCAACGTGATTATTGCGATAAGAAACGCTTTCAGGTACAATGAGCTGCCGCTTGCCATAGAAAGAAGCCCTACATTTCCTGATGATAGGTAGTTCATAATACTAAAGTCTGCAATCTCTTTTAACCGGGGAATAATGTTTATCAGCAACGCATCCACAACCTGTAAAATTCCTGCCGCCAGCAAAATCCCTGTCAACAGGCTTGCCACCACATTTTGAAACAGGTAAACAAGGAACAAGATCACGCTGCCATAGGCAATGTGAAGTAGATATTGCATCCCCAAATACCCGATGAATTTTCCTGCCTCCTGAATATGAACATATCCGAAAAAGAGAACACTTCCGGCCATGATTGCCAGAATTGCCGCAACCAACAGTACAGCAGTAAAAATTGCAATCGAAAGGAGTTTTCCAATTACAAGCTCCCACCGATGGCTGGTCTGTCCGGCAATATTCTTAATAAATCCTGTTCGGATTTCGTTGCCCGCAAAAAGCGCGATAAATGCCACCAAAAACATCAGAAGTAATTTGCTTTGGATATTCATGGAAACAAGCTCCGGCAACGGGATTTTTGCGCCAGTACACCATTCAGGTGATACCTGACCGATATAAATACCCCAATTCACTTCATCGCCAGTTTCCCGCAAGGTTTCCAATGCAGACGGGGTTTGCTGATAATAAGAAATATCCTGCTGTGTCATAAAAACAGAAGCAAACATCATTAGCATGGCAGCCGCCAGCACAATATAGGTGTACTTGCTCTTGAACATTCTGAACAAGTCCATTTTTATTACTTTAAGCATGATCCACACCTCCTATCAGCCGCAGAAAGTAATCTTCAATGGACTCATTCGTAACGGAAATAGAATGAATATAGATATTTTTCCGTGACAGTTCCATTGTGATTTTTCCGCTTTCGTTCAGCCGTTCAAAAATGTGGATGGTGTTTTCATCAGCCACACGGTAATCTTTGAAACCGAGTGCGTCCAGCACTGGCAGGGCTAAATCCGGGTGATCCATCTTAATTTCGATATGTTCCCGGCAGGTAGCCTCTAATTCCTCACGACTTAATTCTTTTACAAGTTGGCCCTTATCAATAATCGCATAGTTTGTGGCGATTTTAGAAAGTTCTTCCAAAATGTGACTGGAAATGATGATAGTAAGCCCTTTTTCTTTGTTCAGCCGAAGCAATGTTTCCCTGACTTCTGCAATTCCTTCCGGGTCAAGCCCGTTAATAGGTTCATCCAGTACGAGAACATCAGGCTCCCCCACAAGAGCCATACCAATGCCGAGCCGTTGCTTCATCCCCAAAGAGAAGTGTCCCACTTTCTTTTTTCCTACATTTTCCAAACCAACAATACTCAAAATATTTTCAATGTAACCGGGGCGGTGCAAGCCCACACAGATACATTTCAGTTTCAGATTATCATAAGCGGACATATCAGGGTAAAGCCCCGGTGCTTCAATCAATACCCCAATGCGGGAGATCACCTTGTTTCGCTCTGCGCCGTGATACCCGAAAAAGGTAATATCCCCGCTGGTAGGTTTAGAAAGGCCGCTAATCATTTTCAAAAATGTTGTCTTGCCAGCGCCGTTTTTTCCAATCAGACCATAAATTTCACCCTGCCGGATATGCAGGCTAATATTATCAATAGCTGTCTGCCTTTTGAATTTCTTCGTTAAGCAGTCCGTAGACAGAAGATATTCCATAACGTATTCCTCCTTTGCTTGCTCTAAATACAGTGTGCCGCAGCAGTACAAATACATCGCAAAGGAATGTTTAAGAAATCATCAAGATTTAATCGGCCAGCTTAAAGCCTACACCCCAGACCGTTTCAATGTATTCTTCTTCGGAAAATGATTTGATTTTCTGCCGGATATTGCTGATATGGACGTTAATGGTTCGATCTTCTCCAATATACAGGTCGTCCCACGCATAATCGTATATTTCCTTTTTAGAAAATACCCGTTTAGGGTTCGTAATCAATAGCTCCAAAATCTTAAACTCTTGTCGAGTAAAAGAAATGGGGTGTCCTGAAACGGAAATGCTGTGTTCTGTAATGTTCAAAACCATATCTTTGTAATGATAGACTGTTTCTGACTTATCTGTGCTGTGTTTTCTAATCTGAACAGCAACTCGTGCTATAAGTTCATCAATTTCAAATGGCTTTGTCATATAATCGTCTGCCCCGGAAAACAGCAGATTTACCTTTGTATCTAATTCGTCTTTTGCTGAAACAACGATGATAGGGGTATCTAAATGAGGCTTTATTTCCTCGACAATGCTGTTTCCACTCTTTCCGGGAAGCATTAAATCCAAAATAATCACGCTGAATTTCTCATTATTGAGATATAGCATGGCTTCTGTTCCAGAAAATGCCTGTTTACATTCATACCCTGCTTTTGTCAACGCTGACGCCATCATATTGTTGATGTCAGTATCATCTTCGATAATTAAGATTTGTTCCATGTTACCACTTCCTAATTTTATATTCTCAACAGGGCCTCCTTTGGAAGAAATCTAAAGCCCTCATTTGTGCTTACCCATTTTGAGGCCATGAAGATTTTGTTCTAACTTCCGGCAACATTTATTATTATATTTCATTATATAAAAGTAGCGCTTTTTATTATGCGCGGATTGGAGGACTATGGAGCAGAGAAACACTCGTAAGTTGTCAGTTTATGAAAGCAGCGGGTATCACTACAAGAGCACACCATCAATCGTTCTGAAAGGGCAGTGGCTTGAGCAGTATGGCTTTTTCATTGGGACAAAAGTTGATGTACAGTGTTCAGAAGGAAAACTGATAATCAAGCCTCGAGAAGAATGAGTAGGATATTAATTTACCTTAATAATTGAGCAACGATTCCATTGGCATATGATGGCTGTTAATGATTCTGTCATATGCCTTTTTTCTTGTTGTTTATTGTTTTTGCATTAAGCGTTCATTAGAACGCGCAGCCATTTCCTAGGAAATGTTCAAGGGGATTGGGGCGATTCCCCAACGAGCGAATTTAGTCTTTGTATATACAAAGACACTGCTCGCACAGTAACTTGTCCTTTGGGGCTCAACTCAGCACTCATTTAGCCTTCATAAAAATCTATTGAATCTATTGAATGGATCTATTGTACTTTATACTTTGTTGCTACTTTTTAGATCAAAAACAAGAAGTCTTAAAACGCCAATACTGAGTGCATGAAGTCCAATATACAGGTTGAGAAAGCATACTATCAATTCCGCTCATTGATCCGCTGCTGCTCACGGTCCTCAGACTGCGGAACCGGGAAGCGCGGTTTCCAAAGCTTTTCATATTCTTCCGCCAGATATTTATATCTGGGGAAGTTCTGAGCATTGATCACAGACGGCTCTGCCAGAGCATATTCTTTTGCATCCTCGGAATATCTCCAGACTTCACCATCTTCAAATGCGATCTTCTCGCAAAATAGTTCGACACGATATGCCAGTTCCGTACCGAGACCAAATGTTTTCGTCTTAGGCAACGCATCGCCCGGGCCAACATTGACCCCCTGATACACACACTGACTGGATGTCAGCTCATCGCCCGTATCATCATAGGCTACAGCCTGCAGATAAACAGACCGAATGACCCGATCGCTCTGGTTATATGCCTTCAGCGAAAACACGTCTTCCGTTGCCGAAGACTGTATGGATACCTGCTCTACGTTTCATTCGGCGCATGTCAAATCTCAAAGACAGCAAAGCAGCAACAGGTTATACGGTTTTGGAAACATGAGTCATAGATCTTTCTTCGCATGCAGCCAATAAGAATAAATGCAAGGCACAAGTACCATTATCACGAGTATGCCAATTAACCATTCAGCCGGAACAAGACGTGTCAGGCAAGGATTATCCCCGCCTGCACACTGCTATCTTATTCCGGCCTGATCAGTCCTGTTTTTCAAGACCTCGTTCCATGGCGCTTTTCATATTTGCCATAAATACTTCTTCCGGGATCAATGCGATCCCGTTTTCGTCGCTCAGGACGATCAGGCGCTGTCCCCCTGTCAGCCCGAACAAATCCCTCGCACCTTTCGGAATGACGATCTGACCTCTTTCCCCTATTGCAACAGAACCCCAGATGTTCTTTCCTTTCGGCGCAGGAGGAATCATTCCAACGCCTTCTACGGGTTCCGTCCGGACCAAGCTGTCGATGGTCGTTCCGTATACTTCTGCCAAGGATAAGCATTTTTCAATATCCGGGATCGTCGCACCGGTCTCCCATTTGGCATAGGCCTGTCTGGAAATCCCGATTTTTTCGGCAATGGCTTCCTGGGAGAACCCGTGGAGGTTTCGAAGCATCACCAGATTGTCTTTCAGCATTGTTCGCCTCCTTCCTACAGATCGATCTTCTCGAAGTTTTCACACGCCTTCAGATACGACAGCCTGGTCATTGCCGTATAAAGCAGGGCTCCGCAAAGGAACAATGCAATCTGCAAAACGAAATGATCGAAGCCGAAAGCATTGACCGCGGCAAGCCCCGGGAAATGATGCAGCGCTTCAAAGACTCCGATCATCAAAAATGCTGCAATGATATAAATGACAAAGGGCTTTCCGATCTGATAGGCGGTCCTGAAGAAGCCTCCGACAAAGATCACATTGAATAAACCGAAAACAAATAACGCGCTGCCCAGGTAAAACAGATTCGCGTTCATCAGTGCGTTCTGCCCGTAAACGACAGCATCCTTCAGGATCGTCATGCGGAGCAGTGTCAGGATCGCCATGAGGGCGAAACCGCAGAGTTCGACCGTCATAACAAACTGATATTTTCCCTTGACTACGTCCCTCTTGGCTACCGGCAGCAGTGCCGAATACAGGATGTCATTTGCTTCCCTTGCACTCTGGAAGCTTTGATAGATCCCGAGGGTAATGAAAAATACGCCGCAGAGGATCGGATAGCCCGGGATCATTGTCATGGCGCCAAAGCCGATGAACAGCCAGGTGAGAAGCATCGAGGACAGCCGGATCTCTTTTCGCAGTAATGCGTTCATGCTCTCGCCTCCCTCTCCAGCCTCAGGAAGCTTTCTTCCAGACTTTCATGCAGCTGGCCATAATCATGCAGGAACGTTTTCTTTGAGCAGGCCGCCAATATTTCTCCTTTACTGATATAGATGATATTGTCTGCGCACCGCTCCAGATCCGTGATGATGTGTGTCGAAAAGAGGATCGTTACCCCATGCTCTTTCAGGGTCTGAAACAGTTCCAGCAATTCATCCCGGGAAAAAGGATCCAGACCACTGGTCGGCTCATCCAGAATCAACACCTGCGCCCGGTGGGAAAGCGCCAGAAGCAAATTGAACTTCACCTTCATTCCTTCGGAAAGTTCCATCGGCTTCTTTCCTTCATCGAGGCTAAACATTGTCAAATAACGGTGATAGACATCTTCATCCCAGTTCGAGTAAAAAGTTCTGGTGACACTGACGATCTCCTGTATCGTCTTTCTCGGGTACCAGCTGACCGTACCGGTCGAATATCCGATCTGCTGCTTGATCTTTGCTTCATTTCCGACAAGCGGCATTTCGAAATACGAAATCCGGCCGCTGTCCGGATGGATCAGATTCAGCATAGCTTTGATGGAAGTGGTTTTCCCGGCACCGTTTCGCCCGATAAATCCGGTGATCTTGCCCTCTTCCAGCGAGAAGGAAACATCCTTCAGCTGAAAGCCAGGATAGGTCTTACAGACATTCTTTACTTCTACAATATCCATGAAGTCCTCCTAAAGTACGACTTTCATGAATATTGTAAAGTCTGATTGCGTCAGTTTCCACCAACCGCACGTAACAGTTTGCTGCGTTTTTTGTTATGTCTGGTTACGCTATTGATCCACTTCCTCATGATTTTCTCTCTCGCAGACATTTCTGCTATACCAGTATAACATATTCAGATCATCTGAAATGCCTTAAACGCCTCGATAATGGCTTCTTCCTTTTCCTTCGGCGTCTCCGGTGACCGGCTGTCCTCACTCTTCGGCAAGTTATAATTCTGCCGCTCTATAATCCCACATTTTCGCTTGGTCTTCGCGATATTCAAATGACTAACATGAAATCCGTACTTCTCCTGTACCCACTCCTGGATCTCCTGATAGGAAGCCTTGCTCTCCGCTGCAGTCACATCCATCTCTTCCATATCGACCTTTACACTGATGTGATTCTTCGCCTCAAAAAGTTTGGACAAAAGGCATACCGTCTCGACATTCCCCGTCCCCGGAAACATATCCACGCACGCGCCGCGCACCGGGCGATAGCCCGCCTCGATCATGACCGGCAGGTCGCGCGCGAGGCTCGTGGGCTTACAGGACACGTACACGATGTGCCGGGCGCCGAACGCCAGGATCTTCGGCAGCGCCTTCGGGTGCACGCCGTCGCGCGGCGGATCCAGGATGATAACCCCGGGGGCGCCCCCGAGCTCATCGACGACCTTCAGGACGTCGCCGCAGAGGAACTCGCAGTTTTCGATGCCGTTCTCCGCCGCGTTCTCCTTCGCGGCCCCGACCGCCTCGGGCACGAT